>CANGVB010000255.1 GCA_947456995.1 Bryobacteraceae bacterium
CGAAGCAAAGGCGAAGGAATACTTCAATAGTTGCTCGGGCAAGATTGTAGGACTTGGCCGCGAAGTGAACGAAAAATGGGACTTGGCAGGGCTGGCCTCCATGTAGACGGCGAAAATTCTGGTCTAACAAGAAATCTTGCAGTTTGGCAGTGTTTTTGATAGCCTTATAAGTTCTGGTTAGGCCTTCTGAAAGCCTTTCCCTGTTCGAATCGCTCAATAAAATAATGGAACAGATGCTCCACAGCGCAGGGGCCCTGCTAATCCAGGCACTGCCTACATTCTTCGTCGTCGTACTACTTCACTGGTATTTGAAGGCGACCCTATTTCAGCCCCTCGAAAAGGTGCTGGCCGACCGCTATGCGGAAACCAAAGGCGCAAGAGAACAGGCTGCTGCCGCTCTCCAGTCTGCCGAAACAAAAGTAGCCGAATATGATTTGAAGCTTCGTGCTGCTCGCACAGAGATTTATCAAGAGCAGGACGCCTGGCGTAAGCAGTTGCTCGAAGAGCAGACCAACGCCGTAAGCAAAGCTCGTGAAGAGACACACTCGCAAATCGTAGCTGCCAAGGCTGATATTCTGGCTCAGGTAGAACAGGCTCGCAACACGCTGACCCGTGAGGCAGAAGGTTTGGCCGATCAGGTTGTTTCTGGAATTTTGAAAGGGAGGACTAACTAGTTATGTACCGTCTTGCCTCCCTGGTGCCTTTCTTTGCACTCCTTGCTCGTGCCGCTGAAGAAGCTGAAGCTCATGCCGAGCCGAGCATTACTTACAAATGGATCAACTTCGGCATCCTTGCTGTTGCACTGATCTACCTCATTGCCAAGTTTCTGATTCCCGTTTTGAAGGCTCGCTCTTCGTCGATCGCAAACGACATTGCTCAATCGAAGGCAACGGTAAAGGCGGCTGAAGCGAAGGTTGCTGAACTCACTTCGAAGCTGAGCAATTTTGACGGTGAGATTCGCTCGATCCGTGAGAAGGCTATGGCTGAACGAGAGATCGAAGCCAAGCGCATCGCCGAGCAAACCCAGAATCTACTGGCCAAAGTGGCATCCATGCGTGAAACCGAAATTGGCAACCTGACACAGGCTGCACAATCTCAACTGCGCGCCTTTACGGTGGAGCAGGCAATTGCAATCGCGCAAGGACGTCTTGCCACGATGACCGACCCTGCGACTCAGGGCGCACTGGTGACCTCTTTTGTGAACGACCTCAAACGACAGGAGGCCCGCTAGACCATGTCTGAAGCACTTGCCGGACGCTACGCCAACGCCTTCGTTGAAATCCTTTTTTCGCCCAACCCACCTTTGAGCCCGGAGCAGGCAGTGAGTGAACTGCGTGCTTTTGATTCGATGGTGGAATCGGCACCCGACCTGCACCACATTCTGAACTCGCCTGCGGTATCGCGTGTTCGCAAACGGGGTGTGATTGCCAAGCTTGCTGAACAGACGGGCTTGAGCATCACGGTGCGCAACTTCCTCTACGTCGTGATTGACCGTGGCCGCACATCGTTGCTGCCGGTCTTGCGCGAAAAAGTGGAAACCTTTATTGATGCCCGACGCGGGATTGCCCGTGCGGTTGTCGCCACTGCCGCTGCTCTGACCGACGAGCAGAAGGCATCTATCTCTGCTGAGCTTTCCCGTGTGACGGGCAAGCAGGTGCAGTGTGAATTTCATTGGGATCCAGCCCTGCTTGGCGGCGTAGTCGCCCGCATTGGCTCGACGGTATACGATGGCTCCGTACGCGGGAAACTCACCGCGCTCAAGAGCCGGCTTACGGCATAACTTTTAGGAAACGATAAGAACTATGGCTCAAATCCGGGCAGACGAAATCTCGCGTGTACTGCGTCAGGAAATCGAGAATTACGACCAGGCAGTCAACGTCGAAGAGACTGGCTCAGTTATCAGCGTGGGCGACGGTATCGCCCGTATCTATGGTCTTGAGAAGGTCATGGCCGGCGAACTCGTGGAGTTCCCCGGTGCCGGTGTGTCCGGCCTCGCACTGAACCTTGAAGAAGACCAGGTTGGCGTTGTGTTGCTGGGCGAATTCCAGGGCATCAAGGAAGGCGACGAAGTGCGTCGCACCGGCCGCATCATGTCTGTGCCTGTGGGCAAGGCGATGATTGGCCGCGTTGTGAACGCTCTCGGCCAGCCGATCGACGGCAAGGGCCCGATCGCGACTGAATCGTTCAATGCCATCGAGCGTCTGGCTCCTGGCGTTATCGACCGTCAGCCTGTGAAGCAGCCGATGCAGACCGGCGTCAAGAGCATCGACGCCATGATTCCGATTGGCCGTGGCCAGCGCGAATTGATCATCGGCGACCGTCAGACTGGTAAAACCGCCATCGCTCTCGACGCGATCATCAACCAGAAGGGCGGCGACATGATTTGCGTCTATGTCGCTATCGGTCAGAAGCGTTCTACCGTTGCTCAGGTTGTGAAGACTCTCGAAGACCAGGGCGCGATGGAGTACTCGATCGTGGTTGCCGCAACGGCATCCGATCCGGCCCCGATGCAATACCTCGCACCCTTCACTGGCTGCGCCATCGGTGAATACTTCCGCGACAACTCCGGCCACGCACTCTGCATCTACGACGATTTGTCGAAGCACGCTGCTGCCTACCGTGAAATTTCGCTCTTGCTCCGCCGTCCTCCTGGCCGCGAAGCTTACCCCGGCGACGTATTCTACTTGCACTCGCGCCTTCTGGAGCGTGCGGCCAAGCTGAGCGCCAAGCTCGGTGGTGGTTCGCTGACCTCGCTGCCGTTCATTGAAACCCAGGCAGGCGACGTTTCGGCCTACATTCCTACGAACGTGATTTCGATCACTGACGGGCAGATCTTCCTTGAGTCGGACTTGTTCAACTCAAACATCCGCCCCGCAGTTAACGTCGGTATCTCGGTATCGCGCGTCGGTGGCAGCGCACAGATCAAGGCAATGCGTCAGGTTTCTGGCTCGTTGCGTTTGGAACTGGCACAGTATCGCGCTCTCGCGGCCTTTGCCCAGTTTGGCTCTGACCTCGACAAGGCTTCGCAACAGCAGTTGACCCGCGGTGCGCGCCTCGTTGAAATTCTGAAGCAGCCGCAGTATTCACCGCTGCCCGTTGAGAAGCAGGTTGTGATCGTTTACGCCGGTACCAGTGGCGTACTCGACGATCTGCCACTCGATAAGCTGAAGCTCTTTGAAGGCGATCTCTATCGCTTCATTGACAATGCCTATCCTGCGATCTTCTCCGAGATTCGTGAGAAGAAGGAACTCAGCGACGACCTCAAGAAAACGATGAACTCGGCCCTGAAGGAATTCAAGGATCGCTTTGTCGCTGAGCACGTAAAGAAGTAGTAGGGAAGCTACACGGCCATGCCTAGCCTCATTGACTTACGCCGCCGAATACGGTCGGTAAAAAATACGCAACAGATCACCAAGGCCATGAAGATGGTGGCCGCGGCGAAACTGCGCCGTGCGCAGGAACGCGTATTGGCTGCGCGTCCTTATTCTGAAATCTATGCGAACATGCTGGCCGACGTGGCTGGTGCTGCCGCTACTGCAGGTGCTGAAGTAAGCCATCCGCTGCTTGCCACTCGTGAAGAGAAGCGGATCTTGCTGGTGCTTGTAACCAGTGACCGTGGCCTGGCTGGTGCGTTTAATTCCAACCTCACCAAGGCCGCACAGGTCTTTATTCAGGAGCATCCGAAGGCTGAATTTCAGGTAGAAGCGATTGGCCGCAAGGGCCGCGATTTCTTCTTCCGCCGTGAAATGAAGCTGTCGGGTGAGCATCTCGGTATTGTCGAAAAGGCACGTTTCGCCGATGCGGCAGCAATTGCCCGTAAGGTAACTGCGCTTTATGCCGACGAAGCTGTGGATGCGGTTTACCTGATCTATAACGAGTTTAAGAGCGTCATGACTCAGAAGTTGACCGTGACGCAGTTGCTGCCAGTGGCCGTTGCCGGCAGTGAAGAACCGAAGGATTACATCTACGAGCAATCGCCCGTGCAGTTGCTCGGCACGCTGTTGCCGAAATATGTCGAGACCGGTATCTACCGGGCCATGCTGGAAAGTGCCGCTAGCGAACACGCTGCGCGTATGACCGCCATGGATGCCGCCAGCACAAACGCGGCCGACGTGATCGAAGGCTTGACGCTGCATCTGAACCGCGTCCGCCAGGCCAGCATTACCAAGGAAATCATTGAAATCGTCAGCGGCGCAGCCGCTTTGGGTTAAATCGGAGTTATTCAACTTATGTCCACTACCGCCGCAAACGTTGTAGGCAAAATCATTCAGGTCGCTGGTCCCGCAGTCGACATCCAGTTTCCTGAAGCGCAGATCCCCGTTATCTACACCGCCGTCCGCATCACCTCGGAAGGCTTCAACGCACCCACGCCGATCGACATCATCGCCGAAGTGGCGCAGCACATTGGCGAAGGCCGTGTACGCTGCATCGCTTTGCAGCCGACTGAAGGTCTGGTGCGCGGCATGAAGGCCGAATCTCTCGGTATGCCTGTTACTGTTCCTGTAGGCCGTGAAGTACTTGGCCGCGTGTTGAACGTAATTGGCCAGCCGGTAGACGAGATGGGCCCGGTGAATGCTACCCACTTCTCTTCGATCCATCGTGAAGCTCCGGCATTCGACGAACAGTCGACCGAGCTGCAGATGTTCGAAACCGGCATCAAGGTAATCGACTTGATCGAACCTTATCTCCGCGGTGGCAAAATCGGCCTCTTCGGCGGAGCAGGCGTCGGCAAGACCGTTATCATCATGGAGTTGATCAACAACCTCGCGATGAAGCACGGTGGCTTCTCGGTGTTTGCCGGCGTCGGCGAACGTACCCGCGAAGGAAACGACTTGTGGCTGGAATTCCAGGAATCGGGCGTTATCGACCCGAACGACTACACCAAGTCGAAAGCCGCTTTGATCTACGGCCAGATGACTGAGCCTCCAGGTGCGCGTCTCCGCGTCGCTCTGACCGGCCTCACTGTTGCGGAATACTTCCGTGACGAAGAGAACGCCGACGTGCTGCTCTTTATCGACAACGTCTTCCGCTTTACCCAGGCCGGATCTGAAGTATCGGCACTGCTCGGCCGTATGCCCAGCGCCGTCGGTTACCAGCCCAACCTCGCCAGCGAAATGGGCCAGTTGCAGGAACGTATTACTTCTACCAGCAAGGGTTCGATCACATCGGTACAGGCCATCTACGTGCCCGCCGACGACTATACTGACCCGGCACCGGCAACCGCGTTTACCCACTTGGACGCAACCACCAATCTTTCGCGTGACATCGCCGCTCTTGGTATCTATCCGGCTGTGGACCCGCTTGCTTCTACCTCACGTATTCTTGATCCTCGCGTAGTTGGTGACCTGCACTACGGCACCGCACAGCGCGTGAAGCAGATTCTGCAGCGCTACAAGGACCTTCAGGACATCATCGCCATTCTCGGTATCGACGAACTTGGTGAAGATGACCGTCTGACCGTGTCTCGCGCCCGCAAGATTCAGCGCTTCCTCTCGCAACCCTTCTTCGTCGGTGAACAGTTCACTGGCCTCAAGGGCAAGTACGTGAAACTCGAAGACACCATCAAGGGCTTCAACGAGATTTGCGACGGCAAATACGACGATCTTCCCGAACAGGCTTTCTACATGGTTGGCACCATCGAAGAAGCCGTCGAGAAGGCGGAGAAGCTGAAGAAGGCTTAAGCTGTGACTACCTTTTTGCTCGAAGTCGCCACACCTGAAAAGCTCGTTGTCCGCAACGATGCTTCCGAGGCCCAGATTCCTGGCTCAGAGGGAATGCTTGGCATTATGCCCGGGCATGCTCCGCTGATCAGCGAAATCGAAGCTGGCGAACTGACCTATACGATGGATGGCACACGGCACGTTTTGGCGATCGCCAAGGGCTGGGTTGAAGTGACGGCAAACAAGGTTCGCGTTCTCGTGGACTCTTGTGAAGCGCCTGATCAGATCGACATCGCCCGTGCC
>CANGVB010000256.1 GCA_947456995.1 Bryobacteraceae bacterium
TCCTCAATATCAGGTAGAGGAAGGTGAGAACGGATTTGTCTGTGAAGGTGCCGCGAACTTTGCCCAGGTGCTGATGAAACTGATGGCTGATCCAGCGCTACGCTGCAGAATGGGGCAGGCCGCCCGCCAGCATGCACATGAGAATTCCTGGAATCGCGTCTTCGATCAGGTGTACCAAGCCTACGCTCAATCCCCTGCCCTCCACTAGCGCATGCGAACAACTCGTCCAGTGCGGACGCTCTCCCGTGCGGCGACCAGAATCTCTGTAGCAATCAAGTTGTTCTCCAGGCTCGAAAGCCCGGCGGGCTTGATCTTGCCTCGGGCGACAGCCTTCAGGTAGGAGATGGAATCCGCTTCGTCGGCAGGCAAGTCAGCCGGTGCAATCACCTCTTCGACGCTTGCTCCACTGCGCCGCCGGCGAACACTATTGCCGCCATAGGCATGCGCATAAGCCTTCTCGCCGTAAATCTCGAAGTCCTTGCGACTGAAGGGCCAGTTCCAACTGCCTTCGATGATGCCCTGCGCATCTGGATATTCGACAATCACCGTCGCTTCGTCATCCACTTTGGAGTAGATCTCCGGCTTGTTTCGCTTGACGCTTGCCAGCACCTGTAACGGCCGCTGGTTGTCCATCATCCAGGTCATCAGATTGGCACCATAACAGCCGAAATCGAAGAGTGCACCGGCTCCGTTGCGCACCGGATCAGTGAGCCACGAAAGAAATTCAGGGCCTACGCCGATTTCTTTGGGGCCGGCATGTCCATCCATGGCCACCATCTTTCGAATCCGCCCTGCTGCCTTCTCCTGCTTGAAGAACCTCCACAATTCGGCGTGGCTCTTATACCAGGTAGTTTCGTAGTTTACGAAAATGGGAATCCCCGCCTTGGCAGATAACCTCGACATCTCTTGAGCGTCGGCATTGGTGGTGGCCAAAGGCTTTTCCATCATCATCGGCAGTGTGAGCGAGGCACAAAGCCTGGCTACTTCGAGGTGCCGGTCGGTAGAGGAGAAGCAGGCGACGGCTTCCACTTTTTCACCACGCAGCTTCTCCCGATCCTCAAAAGAGATCGGCCCAACAACTTCTACATCACTGCGCTTTTTTGCCGCATTGAGAAAACCGTTCACGTGCCCGTGCTCGGTTCCCAGAACAGCCACACGGAACTTCGATTCCTGGGCGGCCAACAATATAGGGGCGGCGAGCAAAGATCGACGTAGATTCATGGGTTTATTCTACAGAACTCTCTCGACTCCGCCGATAGATTCGTTGAGTAACCATGTTTTCAAAACGCTTTCTCTTCACAATTGCCATTTCGACCCTCATTCTGCAGGCTGAAACGGATTTCCGCTTTGCGTTCCCCCAGTCTGAAATCCTTTTGGGTGTCGACGTCAAATGGATGTTGAAGAGCCCTTTAGGGCTTTCGATGAAGAAAGAACTCAAAGGCAATCTGGGCGATCTAAAGGCCCTCGAGCCACTGATGGATCAGATTGATTCTATTCATCTTTCGGCTGTGTCCAAGAACAACAAGGGCAGCGATTTGCTGATGCTGGTTCAAGGCCGGTTTGAGGCAGACAAACTCATTGAGCTTGGCGCTCGCAACGGCCTTCGGATGGAGCAATGGGGTAAAACCAAAGTTTTGCTTCCAACCAAAGGTAAAGCCGCTCCAGCCAAAAAGCCAGGTTTCCAAAAGGTTCAGTTCGGTATGGAGATGCCGGCAGGAAAACCAGCCTTTGCCCTCTACGACAACAAGAATATTCTGATTGGCGAAGAAGGTCCGTTGCGTGTTGCGATCGAAAGAATGGAAACCGGGCTTACTCCTCAGGCCAACCCGCTCTTTGAAAGAGCAAGAGATCTTGAGGCCGCAAATGATGTGTGGTTCGTTGGAAACACCGCCCCTCTAAACCTGAATGCAGGATCTTCCAAGCAGACAGACCCGATGGCTCAGATGATGAGTCAGGTAAGAAATTTCTCGCTCGGTATGGCCATGAGACGAAATGTCACTATGGACATCCAAGTGCAAACAGTCAATCCGAAAGCTGCAACTCAGATGTTGGATTTGCTCAAGGGTGCCATGGCCGTGGCAAAAATGAATACCAATTCAGCAGAACCCTTCCCGGTGGACATAGACAAAATGGTAGAAATCACTTCTTCTGGCAACCTGGTGAGGGCGTCAATTTCGATGGAGCAATCCGATATCGACAAAATCATGGCGAGCAGCTTGATGCCTGGTAACGCCATTCCCAAAGCAGCCCCAGCAACTGGCACTACCGCTACGCTTGAGCCCGTCCCGACACCCGTTGTTGTGAAACCCGCAGAGCCGGTCCGCAAAACTATGATGATTTACGGATTGCCTGGTGGCCCCAAAGAAGTGCCGGTAAACTAGATCCCCGGGCCGCTTTCGCGAGCCCGCATTTTTTCTTCTCGCTCGCGTTCCATCTTCTCGAATTCAGAAACCTGGTCTGCCTTCAAGAACTTCTTGATCTTATCGACTTGCACCTGATGGATTTTTTCCATTTCTGGCTTGTAGCGCTGGCGAAGCAAACGGTACTCGATACGAGTCTCGTCCAAAGTATCATTCAGCTCTTTGAGCTGATCTTCGCCCATGTTCAAACGCGTACGCATGCTTTGTACATAGCGCTGGCGCCAGTCATCGTTGTTATTGGCTGGCACCACTTTGGCGCTAACAGTCTCAGTTGAGTACAGCATGTGTCCCAAAGCTCCCGCTGTGATTCCGGCACCAAAAATCAAGCCGAGATACAAGGCAACTTTCCCCCCGGAAATCTGCATTATCGGTTACTCCAAAATTTGGCTGGCTTGGCGGTTGCCACGTAGGACGCATCCAGGAAGTGATCTTCGCTGATTTCGTCGGTCAGCTTCTCAATATAGGCGCGCTGCGGCAACGGCTTCGGATTCTGGTACAAGAGAAAGCCCAAGCCCATGACAACCAGGGCCGCAGCCGTCGCAAAGGAATTCACCCAGCGTACGAGCCAAAGCTCAGATTTCTTGCGTGCTTCGATTCGAGCCCACACACCGGGCATGAAATTGGCACTGGCTTCAGTTTCTGGACATGCTGCGCGGTATTGCTTCAGCAATTCATCCAGTTGTTCATCGTGTTTCGCCATCGTTTCCCTTCACTTCTTTTGACTTCTCAAAAGCCTTCAGCACCCGTTGCCGGGCCCGAAATAACCTAACCTTCAAAGCGCTTTCGTTGGCCCCGTAAACCTCTTCCAGCTCTTTGATCGACAAACCCTCTACTTCTTTCAAAAGTAGCAGGATTCGGTCTTCCTCACTGACTCCACTTAGGAGCCAATGCACAAAATCCCTTAACGTCGATTGCCTCTCTTCCGATTTGCCTTGCAGCTCACCGGCAGAAGCATCCGCCATCACCACCTGCGCTTCGCTCAGATCGGCCATACGGCTTTCTTTGCGTCGCTTCGTTTTCCTCATGTAGTCGTATGCCGCATTCACCGTTAGCCGGTAAAGCCAACGGTCAAAGAGCTCAACATTCGACAACTGATTCAGCGAGAAGTACAGCCTGAGAAAAACGTCCTGGGCTACGTCTTCCACGTCTTCCGGTTTGCCAATCAATCGACCAACAATCGAAAGCACTCGCTTGCGGCAGCCTGCCACCAACTCATTAAACGCTACTTCGTCTCCCGACTGGGCACGAGCAACGAGTTGTGGATCTGCGTTCATTGATATAGGCGCATCAACAAGTTGGTGCGTTACTGGCTGAAGTTAAATTCGGCCATCCCATCTTAAGCCTACGCGGTAAAGTTGGGGCCCTCCTGTTTGCGGAAACGGAGTAAATCCCGTCAGAATGCGTCGATCTGCCAGATTTTCAATTGCGAGGGTTGCCTTTAGACCCTTCCAGAGGTCCTGACGCGCAGAAAGTTGAAACAGGGCAAAGCCAGGCAAAAGTTGAGTATTGCGATCGTCTTCAAACTGTAGTGCTGAGCTTCTCATGCTTGCAGTCACCAGCGTTTTGCGGCCATACCAGGTGATCTGAGCGGTTCCCTGGTGCTTCGGAACCTGTGGCAATCTTTCCCTGGTGACAAAACGCGAATCCGCCATCAGATACGAGCTTTCAAAGCGGAATTGCTTGTAGCGCTTTTCGATTTCCAACTCTACGCCACGCACCGTCGCCGAGGCAGCATTGCGCCTCTGACGAACCACGGCGGCAGCACTGCTCGATAAGGTGACGTTGGTAATCAAATCGCCGATCTCTTTGTAGAAGCCTCCAACTCGCGCCGTGAAAAGCTCTCCCCTATAGTCGAGACCCGATTCCACGGCCCAGAGCTTTTCGGCACTCAAATTCGCGTTGGCTTGCGTGGTGGTATTTCCCGCCCGGAATTCCCGATAAAGCTCATTGAGCGTGGGAGCGCGAAAGCTGCGGTAAGCGCTGGCGCGCCACCGGAAAGGCCCTGTCCCATAGGCCAAGCCCCCCGAGGGTTGATAGAAGTTTCCAGCATTGCCGGCATACTGCCCGCGAGAACCAAAGAAGACCTGCAAATTACCAAACTTGGCATCACCCTGCCCAAAGACTCCAGTTTGCGTTTGGCTGCCTCCCCCCACACGCAGTCCCACCGGGAGCACTGTTTCTGTACTCGTGCCCTCCACACGCTGCACATCCGTGCCTACCGTCCAGTTGAAACGACCCGGCTTCGCCTTCAGATAGCCACCACCGCCAACAGCTTCTGATGGGACGCTTTGGTAGCTGCTCAGGCGTTCGCTGTTGCGATCTGCGGCCAATACCGAGAACTTCTGATGGTATTGCTGGCGAGAGTGGTATCCGATCACTCCCAGGCTGGCTGCACCAAAATCGCGAGAGTAGTTGGCACCCAGCGTTCCAAGGCTGGTGGAGTTGGTCTGGAATGGCGTGCCGTTGGCGCGTTCTTCAGTCAATACGTCCACCTTCAGGCTAATCCGTTCTTTGTCTGTGGAATAGTCTGCCTTGATTGCACCTGCGGCAAAGCGAACCCCGGCAGGGGTATCGATGCGGCCGGCGCGCTCCTTCGGGACGATCAAATATCCATCCGTGTCGAAGGCGCGAAAGAATCCGCTGATTCCGATCTTGCGGATCACATGAGAGAATCCAGCACTCGGCTGAATCGTGCCCAGGTTGCCGCCTTCCATCCCAAAGCTCAATCGCATCGGCTCGGCCGGGCGCGTAAACAGCGCGACGCTTCCAGACATGGTGCGGTCACCAAAAACACTGGTGGTTGCCCCTCGTATCACTTCCGCACGCTCAATTTCTTCAGACGGAACACGCGTCCAGTAGATCCAGCCACCAAAGGGATCGTTGAGCGGCACACCGTCCCACAAAACCAGTGTGCGGCTAGCCCCGGTTGATCCGACACCGCGCAAGCTCACGCCCTGCGTTGTTGGATTCGCAACCAGGCTTGAGTTTCTCCGAAACAGGGTGAAGCCGGGAACCATTCTGAGGCGATCGTCAATATTGACGCCCGGCACCTTAGCCACATCCAGCTTGTCGAGCGTGGAAATCGCCGCAGGGCTTTCCTGCTCAATGCGTTCAAAGACGGTAACGCTAGTGCGTACTGGTGGGGGCTTCTCCTGGGACAAGCAAATACCCAGGGCGAAAACTAAGAATGTAAAGATTTGGATCATGGTTTGGGACGGATGCTGGCGAGGAAGCGATTTCTGCCAGCATTCTTAAAATTGTATAAGCTTCCCTGCGCTCGAACACTTCTATTTCAAAATCAGTCGAAGCAAAAACGAATTTCGTGTTGGTGAACTGCAGTTCCCAAACAATGTAAGCAGCCAGATCCACCAGCAATTCGAAGTGCGAAGAACCAGGGTCCAGCCAGATTCTCAAGCTCCCCTCGCAACCAGACTTTACCTCTTTGACGATCCAGTTGTCCCCTCTTGCACTTTGGCGCCATGCGATTCTGCGCCAGTCATCTCCAGCAACGTATTCGCGAAGGTGGCTGTATTCTGCCTCA
>CANGVB010000257.1 GCA_947456995.1 Bryobacteraceae bacterium
GAACTGAGTTTTGGTGTGGTGGACGAAGCTCTTTATGCAGTCCAGAAGGATATGACCCAGACTCCGATGAGTCATTTCTATGGGAACGTTTACAACGAGGTTTCCAATTCCAGCTCACTCAGCTATTACTTCCGCGGTGAAGCGGGCAAGCGGGCGATGCGGCTGGCAAAACTGCGTCCCAGCCTGGGGCAACTGAAGCCCGATCGTGTTGGTGACCCGCGTGTTCGTAAAGCATTTCCTGATACCGCCTTCTGGACGGCAGATCTTGTTACTGACGCGAGTGGCCGCGGCAAGGTGGAATTCGCCTTCCCCGACGCTCTTACGATGTGGCGGGGTACGGCAAGAGCCATCACCGCCGATACCAAAGTGGGTGCCACGCTCAACCGCGTGATTGTTCGTAAGAACCTGATGTTGCGCATGGTGAATCCACGCTTTCTCATGGAAGGCGATGAAGTCACAATCGGTGTTATTGTTCAGAACTACCTCAGTTCGGCTAAAGACACGAAGGTGAGTCTGAGCGCGACAGGCGTCGACTTTCTGGGGCCGGTTGAGCAAAACGTACGCGTTGATTCGAAGTCTTCGGCCAAGGTGGAATTCCGGATTCGTGTGAAGCCGGGCAGCAGCAGTGTTATCACGGCGAAGGGTATCACCAACGAAGAATCCGATGCCATGGAAATCACGATTCCGGTTAAGTCTTATGGCACGCTTTTCTCTAGCGGCGCCAGTGGTTCCCTCACTAGTCAGCAATCGGCGACAGCGAGTCTGGACGCGCCCGGGGCAGGGAATCGCATGGTTGAAGTGAGGGTTTCCCCTTCGCTTGCCGGCAGCCTCTTTGGCGCTTTGGAATATCTTACGCAGTTTCCTTATGGCTGTACGGAGCAAACGATGTCCAGTTTCCTTCCGAACATCATCGTCTCCAAAGCTCTTGACGAATTGAAGATCCAATCGAATGTCAAACGCGAAGACCTGCTGAAGAAGGTGAACGCGGGTCTTGAGCGGCTCTACGACTACCAGCATGAGGATGGAGCGTGGGGCTGGTGGAAGACCGATGAGTCTCACCCCTTCATGACGGCTCATGTCGTTGCAGGCCTTAAGCAGGCCCGTGATGCGGGGTATCAGGTGTCACCTGAGGTGATCACCCGTGGCGAGCAATGGCTGCGCAAGGAATTCTTGCGTCAGGCCGATGCGCGCAGCGATTTGCGCGCCTACATGGCATTTGCTCTCGGCGGCAAGTCTGATGTTGAAGCGGCCTGGGCCGTTCGGTCCAAAATGTCCAGCTACGGATCGGCCTTCCTTGGGCTGGCACTTCACAATCTGAAAGATCCACGGGCGATCGAAATTGCTCAAACACTGGAGTCTTCGGCCAAGCAAAATGCCAGCGAGGCCTGGTGGCCCGGCACGCGTGACCCGCTGCTGGACTTCCCCAATGACATCACGCCTGAGACCACTTCTTATGTGCTGAAACTGCTGAGCCGAACCCGCACGGATTCTCCTCTTCTTCCGAAAGCCGCAGCCTGGCTCACCATGCATAAGGATCAGGGCGACTGGTGGAATTCAACCAAGCAAACCGCGATGGTGATTTATGGTGTCACCGACTATCTGAAGATGAGCGGTGAACTCAAGCCCGATATCAACGTGTCGGTGAAGGTGAACGGTAAAGTGATCCTCGAGAAAGAACTCACCGACAAAGACGCTACGTCAATTCAGGACATTGTCGCTTCCGTGCCGGCTCTTGATCGCAACGCGATTGAGGTGAAGGTGAGCGGTAGCGGCCGTGTCTACTGGAATGCGCAGGCCAAATATTACTCGCCAGCCGAGGATCGCCGGCCGGCCGAAGCTGGCCCCATGAACGTCAGTCGAGAGTACTTCCGCCTGGTTCCCAGGGAGAGTGCCGGTGTTACCACCTACGCACTTGAGCCGCTTCGTGGCGAGCTTCACCCCGGCGACACCGTTGCCGTGCTTCTGAATGTCAGCGCTAAGGACTGGAAGTATGTCCTGATCGAAGACCCCATTCCTTCTGGTATGGAGCTGGTTACGAACGACAATACGATCAACCTGACAGGCCGGCCTGTCTGGTGGCGATATTCCTGGGCACAACGGGAATACCGCGATGACAGGGTTGCCTTCTTCCGAACCTATTTCTACGATGATTCGAGTCAGTATTTTTACGTGATGAAGGCTGTGAATCCCGGCAAGTTCCGAGTGCCACCCACTCGGGTGCAGCCGATGTATCAACCGGGTCAAACCGGAACTGGTAAATCCAACACAATCGAGGTGCAGCCGTGAACTGGAAAGCATTTCTAAAGCCTTTCACTGCACAGTTTGTGGGGCAAGCTTTGCTGGGCGCGATCGCCTGGTACTGGTTGAATCTCGGCGTCGGTAGCACTGCTCTGGTTGCTGCCAATGCCCTGATTGCCATCCTTTTGCTTCTGGGTTGGAGCGCTCTCGATGCCTATGGCCTGGGGGCACCACGCAACTGGATTCGGGCCATTCCTGCTGTTGCGCTCACGCCGCTGATGGGGCTTCATGTGGTGGCTGCCATACTGATCCCGATGCTTTGGATTCTCTTTCTGCTTCCTAGCGCTGCGGCTGGCAAATGGAAGCTGAATCTCGCGCCTGCCTACATTGGAGTATGTGTGGCAATTCTGCTTGCCATGACTGTGCTGCCAGCAGCTTTACTGAACTGGGTGCCTTCCGTGAACGGACTCACCAGCCAGGCGATCAGCTTCGGCAGCAGAACCATCTTCGCCTATACAATTTTTGCCGGAGGCTGGGCAGCATTGCTTCAATTCATTGCACGCAGTAGCGCTGCTGAGCCAATCGCCTGAAGCCAATATGATTATTGACGAATCTTCCATTTCCCTTCGATTTACGCGTCCACCCGGGCGTAATTTCACTGAACTTAGAGGGCAAACCCTGATTCTTTCCACTTCCGATATCCAGGCAGACGCCAAGCTCACTGTGCGCCCGTCCCGATCTGGTGAGGTGCTCCCGGTTGGATGGAAATTCGGATTTATCCAGCTTCAACTCTCTGAAACGAATTGGGCCTATTACAAGGGTGCTAGTGCCGAAGATGGTTCTATGCTGGTGAATTTCGGAGCTTCGCCGGCTCGCGGAGCGGATTTATGCCGGGACACCGAGCAGGCTGGGCAGATTTGGTATACCGGGGCTGGTAGTGCGGATAGCACTAAAGAATCCACGATGGCTATGCCCTTGCCCTGGACCCTTCCTACCTTCTATTTCGGGGATCGGCCTGAGGGGCAATATGATCTGGAATTTCGAAATCCGAAGACCAAAAAGCTGAACCGTCTTGAGGAGGTAAAGCTCTCCATGTCCTTTCTTACCACCCTGAGTATGCGCGATCCTAATGCGAATTTTACCCACCTGCGCAACTTTTCCTGGAGTCTTGCCTGGCATGTTCGGCGTGTTCCTGGAAACAATCCCCGTCCGGATTTCCCCTTTCTTCCTGGTTGTGCCAACTCGTATTCGGCCATTAGAACAGGGCCGCCTACCACCGCTTTGCATCGCGCACTATTAACGGATGAAGGTAGCCGCGCTCGCAATTGCAATGAAGTGGCCTCAGTCTCCACCATGCACCCTGCCATCGAAGCAGCGGCAAAATGGCAACGCTTCGAAGCTATGAAATAGTCCTCAGCTGAGAGTGGGGGTAGCTTCTAGCTGCCAACCTCATTTCTGAAATCTTTACAAAAGCTTGCGGGTTTGTTGTCGATATGGATCTTTATGAGCGCGTCCCCGCTGAAGATTCTGATTGTTGACGATACTCCAGCCAATATCGAACTGCTCGACATCCTTCTCAGAGTAGAAGGCTTTGAAACCTTTACTGCCGAAAACGGGGAAACAGCGCGATCCATTGCCAATAGCTCTCAGCCCGACTTGATCCTGCTCGACGTAGTGATGCCGGGAGAAAGTGGTTTTGAAACATGCGCAAAGCTGAAGTCCGATCCTGATACTGTAGACATCCCGATCATCTTTTTGTCTGCCCTGGATGATGTCAAGAGTAAGGTGAATGGGTTTAAGGTTGGCGGTGTCGATTATGTTTCGAAGCCTGTTCACGGCGAAGAGGTGCTCGCGCGTGTTCGTGTTCACTTGCGCATCCGCGAAAGTAACCGTCTGCTAGCGCAGGAGCACCGATCCCGCCTCGAAGAGTTTCGCTCTGCCCAGCAATCCATTCTCGTAAAGCCGGAAGACTGTCCAGATGCGAACTTCGCTGTCTGTTATCTGCCTCTTGAGGGTGCAAGCGGCGACTTTTATGATGTCGTAGAAATTGATCAGGACGTTCATGGCTATTTTGTCGCTGATGTCAGCGGCCATGGCGTAAGCGCGGCCTTTCTCACCTCGGCAATTAAGGCCTTGCTCCGGCAATACTCCGGCCCACTGTTTTCACCTGAAGACACTATGCGCGGTGTAGATCGCGTGATGCGTCAGATGCTCGGCGAAGAGCAGTATCTCACTGCCTGCTTTGCTTTGCTCAATCGGCGCACCCGCAAGCTTTCTGTTGTCAGCGCAGGACATCCTCCCATGGTGATTGTCCGCGCTAACAAATTGGTTGAATTGGTCGAAATGAAGAGTGACCCGCTTGGAATTTTCAGCTCGCTTGTGCTCCAGCGGCAGGACTTGCGTCTGAGCCCGGGAGATCGCTTTTATCTCTATAGCGATGGGCTGATCGAATTAAAGCCGGGTGGCAGCAGAAAGTTGGGGCTTGATGCGCTTTCCGAGGCTTGCATCACCAACCACGCAGTGCCTCTTGCCTGTGCCCCCAATCAGATTCTCGACCTGGTGAGAAAAAAACACGAATCGGCCGAAGCTCAGGATGACCTGTTGCTGATGGCAGTGGAGTTTACAGGATGATCCATGTGGAAACCATGAACGCGCCCTCACAAAGAGCTGGCGATTTGAGTGCCAGCATCGCAGCTTCACAGGAGGCGATTGAGGCTTTCTGTTGGGACTTTCAGCAGTGGCTTGGAACTGAGCTCTCCTCAAGAGATGCTTTCGCCTCCGAGCTCCTGCTGCGCGAGGCTCTGGTTAACGCGGTCGAACACGGCTGTGCCGGCAGTCCAGATCTCATGGTCCGATGCGTTGTGCGCGGGGGCAAGGGGCGGATTTTGATCGCGGTGTCTGATCCCGGCCCTGGCTTCGATTGGACCAGACGCCTCGCCTTGGTTCCCGAAGCTACGGCAACCAGCGGCCGTGGCGTCTCAATCTATAAAAATTACGCGACTCGAATTCGCTTCAACAAAGCTGGCAATTCGATTTTTATCCTTATGCAATTGAATCGGCCCTCATTGGCCGCAGGAGCAACTAATGACTAATGTACAAACCCAAAATGTAGACAAAACACCTGTAATTCTCAAAGTGGAGCGAGACCTTGTTTCTTCGCATAGCGCAGAATTACGAGAACAGCTGCGCACGCTCATTGGCCAGGGTGCCCGCAATGTTGTGCTGGACTTTGGTCAGGTACGCATGGTTGATTCTGCCGGACTTGGCATGATTATCGCGGCACACAATTCCCTCAAAAAAGTAGAGGGAGAACTTGCAGTAACCGAGTGCTCCGCCGACATCCTTGAACTTTTCCGCTCAATGCGAATTCACCAGCACATGAGTGTTACCGCAGCGGGAGTCGTTTCGGCATGAACCAGGCCAGCGCGGATGACGAACTCATTCAGGAATACCTCGTTGAGAGCCGCGAGCACCTGGCGACAATCGAAAATGACCTTTTGCAAGTCGAGCAGGACGGAAGTGCGATTGACGAACAACTGGTGAATCGCGTTTTTCGCGCGGCACACTCAATTAAGGGGGGAGCCGGTTTCTTCGATCTCACCCGGATTCGCGAGCTAGCCCATCGCACCGAAAGTGTTCTGGACATGGTGCGCTCGCGCCAAATGGTGCCTACTCCTGAAGTTGTCAGCGTCTTGTTGCTGGCCTTTGACCAGCTTCGCGAA
>CANGVB010000258.1 GCA_947456995.1 Bryobacteraceae bacterium
AACAACTTCCTTAGGCCCGCCCAGCGGCAGCGCCTCAGGAATCGCGTCCGCAAAATCGCCACGCTTCCAGCCACCCCAACTCGACTCAACCAGCTTGCGCGTAGCGGCAAGATCCACATCCCCCGCCACAATCATCGTTGTATTTTCGGGCCGGTAATAACGGCTGTGAAACTGTCGCGAAAACTCATACAGCTCTGGCATCACCTCGATATCCCGCAGAAATCCCATGGTTGTGTGTTGGTAAGGATGACGCTCAAACGAAACCTCCCGCAACTTTTCATGCATCAGGTGAAAAGGCTCAGCGCTGTCCTTGTTGTACTCGGCCAGCACCGCCCGCGCCTCAGTCCGAAACACCTCTTCGCCGTATTCAAGATTGGCAAAGCGGTCTGCTTCCATCTCAAGAATCTGCGGCAGATCCTCACGCGTAAACGTCGTGTGATAAACCGTCAGATCGTCATCGGTATAAGCATTCTGAGCCGCGCCAGCCTGCTTCAAAACGGATTCATACCGCTCCGGCGGGTAAGCCGCAGTCCCCCGAAACATCATGTGTTCAAACAAATGCGCAAACCCGCTCTTGCCCGCCTCAGTTTCATTGCGAGACCCCACATGCACCACGATGTAAAGCGACACAATATGCGGAAACCCGGTCGGCACAGTAATCAGCCTCAACCCGTTCGGGTAATCATGCTGATCGTAGTCAAAAGGAAAAATCTTGGTCATGCGCTCCCTGATTTGTTACTGTTTTTAGAGTCTCACTCTTTGACATAAATGAGCGTACTCGTACGAATCGGCCGCAAAAAAGCCATACTCTGCGCAGGCACTTGGAGTTGCGCCGACCCGCGTCTCGAAGAGCAACTGCAGGCCGCTCTCGAAATCTGGGTTCAGAAGACCGGCGGCCCACCCATTGGTAATCCCGATCCCGATAAATACGCGGCAGAAGCAATCCGCCTCGAGATGGATTACGAGATCCTGATCAGCAATCGCCCAAAGCGCAGCAACGTCAAGAACGCCTATCTTGCCAAGCGCCAAATCCGTCTGCCTTTCTTCTAGGAATTACTTGGTCAGCAGCGGCTGCAGGTACTTAAACACATTGTTGGCAACTGCGGCTGCGCCCTTCGCTGTCGGGTGGATCCCGTCGGGCTGCATCATTCCAGGCTTGTTGTAAACGCCCTCAAGAACAAAAGGCATAAACGGATATTTACTGTTTATCGCCAGCGCTTTATACATTCCCTCGAAGTCCCGAATATAGTCGCGCCCGTAGTTCCTGGGGAGTGTAATCCCTAAAACCAGAATCTTGCTGCCCTTGGTTTCCAGCCGCCGCGAGATCTGCATCAGGTTATCCCGGCTCTTGGCCAGTGCAATCCCCCGCAGCCCATCATTACCGCCCAACTCGAGCAGCGTCACCTTGGGCTCAAGCTTCATCGCATCATTCAATCGATCCACGCCCCCGGAAGTCGTATCGCCACTGATCCCGGCATTGACCACCTGATATTTGTAGCCCTGCTGATCCAGAATCTTCTGCAACACGTCCGGATAGGTCTCCCCGGCGTCAATGCCGAATCCGGCGGTAATGCTGTCGCCGAAACAAAGCACTACCGGGCGTGTATCTTTCGGTGGCGCAGCCGCAGTCGGCTTCGGAAGTTCCATCTTCTCTTCCGGCTCAGCACTTTTCTGCGCACAACCACCTAACGCAAGCATCATCAATAATGTTGTCGAGAATAAAGAAAACAGTCTCACGACTGTCAGAATAAGTAATATAAGCACCCAATGTCGAATCCTATTGCAGTTGAAGTCGATCAAGTCACCCGCGAAATTGACTCCGGAACCCACCTCGTCAAGATTCTAAAGGGGATCTCTTTCCAAATCCCACACGGAGAATTCGTCGCCATCATGGGTGCCTCCGGCAGCGGCAAGAGCACCCTCCTCGGCCTCCTCGCTGGCCTCGACTCCCCAACCACCGGCCACATCTTTCTCGACGGCACCGACATCACCAACCTCAAAGAAGACGACATGGCCCGCGTCCGCGGCTCGAAAATCGGCTTCGTCTTCCAGAGCTACCAGCTCATCCCCACCCTCACCGCTGAAGAAAACGTCCTCCTCCCGCACGAGCTCTCCGGTAAATCCGGCGACGGCAGCCCGCGCGCCAAACAACTCCTCGCCCAGGTTGGCCTCCTCGATCGAGCCTCCCATTACCCCATCCAACTCTCCGGCGGCGAACAACAACGCGTTGCCCTCGCACGCGCCTTCATGACTCAGCCTCCAATCCTGCTCGCCGACGAACCCACCGGCAACCTCGACACCGCCAACGGCCGCATCGTCCTCGATCTCCTCATCAAGCTCAACCGCGAAGAAAAAACCACCCTCGTCATGGTTACCCACGACAAAGAACTCGCCACCTACGCAGACCGCGTCATCACCCTGCGCGACGGCCTCCTCGTCTCAGACGAACGGAAAGCGGCATGACGCAAAGCTTTACCCTCGGCGCCGCCCGCAAGATCGCCTGGCGCGAAGCACGCGCTTCCAGCTTCAAATTCCTCTTCGTCATCCTCGCCGTAGCAGTCGGCGTCGGCGCGCTCACCGGCGTTAGAGGCTTCTCGACATCCTTCCGCCGCATGCTCAATTCCGAAGCGCGCACCCTGATGGCCGGCGACGTCTCAGCGCGTGTCTTTATCCAACCCGACGCGAAGCAACAGGAAGTGCTGGACAGCTTCACCACCAAAGGCTCACGCCTCACCCAGATCACTGAGACCGTAACGATGGCTGCCAAGCCCGGTAACCCCACCCCAGTCCTCGTCTCACTCAAAGCCGTCGACCCCACCCAATACCCCTTCTACGGCGAAGTCATCTTCAACCCCAAACAGAGCATCAGCACCGCCCTCTGTGACAACTGCGTCGTAGCCGCACAAGAGCTCCTCCTCCGCCTCAACCTCGAAGTCGGCGGCACCATGCGTCTCGGCGGCAAAGACTTCCGCGTCTCAGCCATCGTCGAAAAAGAACCAGACCGCATGACCGGCAGCCTCAACGTCGGCCCTCGCATGATGATGTCCCGCAAAGCCCTGGCCACCACAGAACTGCTAACAGAAGGCAGCCGCGCCGCCCAGCGCTTCCTCGTCAAACTCCCCCCCGTAGGAGCAGACGTAACAGCCACCCGCGACCTCCTCAAGAAAACCTTCCCCGACGCCCTAGTCACCGACTACCGCGAAACCCACCCCCTCATCACCAGAGGCCTCAACACCGCCACCAGCTTCTTAAGCCTCGTCAGTCTCGTCGCCCTCATCATTGGCTCACTTGGCGTCGCGATGGCCATGAACTCCCACCTCCAGCAAAAGCTCGACAACATTGCCGTCATGAAATGTTTGGGGGCCCGCTCCGGCCAAATCATCAGCATCTACCTGATGCAAACCCTCGCCCTCGGCGCGATCGGCGGCGTCTTCGGCATCGGCTTCGGCGTAGCCGTCCAACTCGCCTTCCCCACCCTGATCGAGCGTTACTTCCAGATGCGTCCAGACTTCTACTTCGATTGGGCCTCGGTCGCACAGGGCTTCTTCGCAGGCCTCTTGAGCACCCTCCTCTTCACCCTTCCCCCGCTGCTCAGCATCCGCGAAATCAAACCCAACACAATCTTCCGCCGCGACATGGCCACCGCCAAAGGCACCTGGCGCGAGCGTCTCGCCCAATCCCGCACCGCCATCCTCTGCGGCGCACTCATCCTCGTCGGCTTGGGTCTATTGGCCGGCTGGCTCGCAGGCTCCAAGCTCGATGAAGCCATCCGTCTCGGCTCCTGGTTCGCCGGCGGTCTGGCAGTAAGCCTGGCCATCCTGGGCGGCTTCGCCTGGCTCCTCCTCAAAGCCCTGAAGCGCCTCTCCCCGCTAACAAAGGGGAGCCTCCGCCACGGCCTCGCCAACCTCTACCGCCCCGGCAATCAAGCAGAAGCAGTCCTGGTAGCCATCGGCATCGGTGTAATGTTCACGCTAACCATCTATCTGGTCCAACACTCGATCCTCACCGAGATCGCCGAAAGCGCCCCCCCCGGAATGCCCAACGTCTTCATGATCGACATCACCGAGACCATGAAAGACGGCGTCACCAAACTGGTAAACGAGCAACCCGGCGTCGAGAAAGGCGTCGAGCTCATCCCCAGCGTCGCAGCCAGGCTCACCCACGTCCAGGGAGTAGAAGTCTCCAAGATGGAGCTCAAAGGCTTTGGCCGCCGCTTCCTGCAAACCCGATCCATTACCTGGAACCAGAACCAACCCAAAGGCACCAAACTGCTGCAAGGCAAATGGTTCACAGCAACCGAAACCGGCAAAGTAGCGGTAACGCAAGACACCGCCGAAGCCCTGAAACTAAAGCCCGGAATGGTCCTCGATTGGACCGCAGCCGGCCGCCCCTTCCGCACCGAAGTCGCAACCATCTTCCGCCAGGAAAGCGTAAGAGCCGGAGCAACACAGGAATTCATCCTCGACCCCGCAACCCTCAAAGGCCTCCCCGTAATCTACTTCGCAGGAGCAAGAGTCAAGACCGACCAGGTAGCAAAAGTACAAGCCGCCATCTACGGCAAGTACCCAACCATCAGCATCATCAACATAGCCGACGTCCTCGACATCATTCAGGAAGTAGTAGACCAGATAGCCGTAGTAATCCGCTTCATCTCCGGCTTCGCGATCCTCGGCGGAGTCATCATCCTGGCAGCCAGCGTAGCCGGCACAAGATTCCGCCGCATCCGCGAAGTAGTGATCCTCAAAACCTTCGGAGGAACCCGCAACAAGATCGCCACGATCTTCAGCGTAGAATTCCTCCTGCTAGGCCTTTGCGCCGGAACACTAGGAAGCGCATTAGCAACCGGCTTCACCGGAATCCTCTTAAAGCGGTTCTTCACCGAAGCCGAATTCAAACTCGAGTACACCGCGCTAGCGATAGCAATCCTCGGCTCCGCCCTAATAGCCAACGCCGCCGGCTGGGCCGCCAGCGCCCGCATCCTCAATCAGAAACCGCTTGCAATCCTTCGGGAAGATTAGCGCCCTAGCCGCACATCCATATCCGCCAGCACGTAAGCAAACACCGCAAGCTGCGCCACATTCTTCTTAAACTCCACCGGGTCGATCTTGTCCAAAGTATCGGCCGCAGTATGATGCCATTCCATATAGCGCTTCCCAACAGTCCTCACCCCGCTCCCAATCACACCCTCCCGCATGATTGGGCCAATATCGGTCCCGCCACCACCCGGCGTCACAAGCCCAGCCCCAATCGGCTGCAGCAGCTTTCCGATCTCGCGCATCTGCGCCAGCGCCTTCTCTCCACCACCCGTAACCCCTAAACCAACAGGACGCTCCGCCCCACCATCCATCTCAATCGCGATCACATGATTCTTCAGTTGATCCTTAAACTGATCCCGGTAAGCCATCCCACCGCGCGTCCCATTCTCCTCATTAGCCCAAAACACAACACGTATCGTACGTTTCGGCCTCAGCCCCAACTGCTTCAGCAAAATCAGCGCCTGCAGCGGACCAATACACCCACTCGCATCATCATGAGCCCCCTGCCCCACATCCCAACTATCGAGATGCCCGCTAATCACCACC
Source organism: Bryobacteraceae bacterium (assembly GCA_947456995.1). Taxonomy (GTDB): domain Bacteria; phylum Acidobacteriota; class Terriglobia; order Bryobacterales; family Bryobacteraceae; genus Bryobacter. Next base: position 5,583 of record CANGVB010000258.1, read on the forward strand.
ACCTCATCCGGCTTCTCACTCCCACGCAACTCCCCAATCACATTAGCCCCATCCGCATCCGGCAAAATCTTCGCCTCGCTCGAATAATGCACAACAACTCTCTCCCCACTAACAACCAACCGCTCCAGCGTCCCTAAACTCTCCTCCGACAACGCAGCTGCAGGAATCAACGGCACGCCCTCTTCAAAAGCCGTAACCCCCGTATGAGCCGAGTTCGCCGCCGGCACACCAGCACTCCGAATCAAAACCGCCGCCGCACCCAATTTAGAAGCCCGCGAAGGCCCACTCCGCCGGAAAGCCCCCGTCACCCCGTAACTCACCCAAGGCGGATGAAACAACACAATCTTCCCCGCCACCCCAGCCCGCCCCAACTTCTC
>CANGVB010000259.1 GCA_947456995.1 Bryobacteraceae bacterium
CAATTCAGATCACCAAGCCCGAATTGGAAACTTTGATCGAACAGCGCTTGCGCACGGGGCCTTTCGCCAATATCGAAGACATGATTCTCGATGCCTTGCGTTCGACCACGCCAAGCAAGCGAACGGGAGCTGACCTGATCGCTGCCATGAAAGAGTCCCCTTTCCGTGAGATCGACATCGAGCCGCCGGCGGGAGCCCCCATGCCTATTCGAGACGTGACGCTCTAAGTGGCTTGGCTGCTTGACACCAATATCCTCTCTGAGCTGCGCAGGCCATTGCCCGAGCCGCGCGTAGAAGCCTTTCTCCTGTCGCAAGATCTTGATTCGCTCTATATCAGCGTCGTTACGCTGGCGGAGTTCCGGTTCGGCATCGAGTTGGCTGCGGACGCCACACGCCGGAGCGCTATCAACGATTGGCTAACCAAGAAGATTCGCCCGATGTTCGAAGGCCGCGTATTGCCAATCACTGAGGAGATCATGCTGAGGTGGCGCTTGCTCGTGGAAGAAGGCCGAAGAGTAGGGCACACATTCCCACAGCCGGATCTGATCATCGCGGCTACTGCTATTGAGCACAACCTGACGTTGGTTACCCGCGACCGGCGAGGTTTCGATAAAGTACGCATACCAATTGTGAACCCGTGGGAAAGCATCTAAGAACGTAGCGAGAGTTCTGGCAGCGTGGGACCTTGGGTCCGGCTGGTACTGGTCCGCTGCCTCCTGTGCCGTTGATCGTGGGCTATCCGGAAGGCTCTTTGATAAGTCACATCACTTGAATACTTCAGTTCGATTTCTTGCGAACGAAGCTCTTAAATGCCGGGGATATGGATTCCGGAAGGCTTCCGTCGTCTACAGCAACGCAGACGTGGACAAAGTCCGGTGTATCTTCCACAAGGTCGGCTTCGACTTGGTAAGTCTTTGAATCGTGTGTAACTTCGTAGGCAATGTTGCCATCAACAAGGTCATGCAATAATTGCGGCCAGGGCTTGGCTTCCCACTGCTCCAATTCGAGAGCCAGCACCAGATTCCATGTATTGCGGCGAGTCATCGTCGTTCGGCATTTCCACTCTAGCGCGGATGGTCTGATGAATTGTGTAAGGCCTCACTTAGATCGATAGTGTCACGCATAGAGGACTAAACTGCGAACCGGGACACCTGATAAACCCGCAAAGTCGCGCAGTATTCCGTGAGATGGTACCGCGCACTAGCCGGTACGCCACTGTGCCTGCCCCTGTGCCTGCCCCTCTGCTATCCACTGGGTGGAGAAGTGGCCTTCGGGTGTCGGCCTGGTCAGATGGCGAGCGGCTGCGTTATCGGTGCGGGCACTCAGTTATTGACAGGCAGGCCAACGATGATGAGGACGGCGTAGTCCTGCTGGCGGCAGCCGTTGACTACGGGCATGGCTACGCCTGGCCTTACGGGAATCCCTGTTAAGCGAACGTTTGCGGGGGTGCAGGAGTTGCTGGCAGCTGCTGGTTTGTAGCGTGCGGCCCGGCATCCGAGATGGGTGACGTCGTAGAGGTTTGCTCCGTCGGCGAGTTCCCAGCGTTGATTGCCTTCTTTGTCCTTTGGGTGAATTGTCAGGACGGTGGTGATCTTGCGGTCTCCGGTGACGACGTATTTGCCAGGGGCCAGCGGGAAGGTTGGCTGCTCCATGATCAAGCCGTGCTCTTCGAGCCACCAGTCGGCGGGGTCGAACTTCCAGCCTGAGGCGGCGACGCCGCTGGCTTTCAATTGATCGTAGCGGTCGAGGGTGGTGCCTCGGGGGCCGGGGTCGAGAGCCCAGAGGCCCCAGGATTGGGCGTTGTTGCCGGAGGTGGCTTTGGGGTCTGCCAGGGCTGCTATGTACTGTGGCTCGATGCGCTTGAACTTTGAGAGGTCTGCTGCGGGGAGGGGCTGCTGGAGGGTGGCCGCCAACAGTAGGGTTCCTATTGCGGAGAGCATTAGGTGGTGGAGATTGATTCTGTTGGACGACATGATCAAATGCTACAACAGCGTGCTGTGTTGCAGCCGATTGGGGTTTGAAATCGCAGTTACGAACTTGGCTTGCCTATGTATACTATTGTAGTAGGATACTTTTATGCCGCGTGGTAACCCATCCCCGAAGCTTGCGATCACCATAGACCCTGCGGTGCATGAAAGCGTTCTGGCTGCCGCCGCAAGCCAAGGGTTGAGTGTTTCCGCCTGGATGACTATGGCGGCACGAGAGACACTGCTGCGGCAGGCAGGACTTGCGGCGGTGGAGCAGTGGGAAAAACAACATGGCCGTTTCACCGCAGAAGAGATGGATGAAGCGCGGCGCCGGGTTGGAGTGCAGCTTCAAAGCTCGAGACAAAACCGCAAGCCGGCATGAAAAACTTTGTCTATGACGCGGCTGTTCTTGTGGCGGCGGATCGAAACGAGCGCCGTGCCTGGGCCGAGCATAAGGCTCGATTGGAATTTGGATTCATTCCGATGGTGCCCGCACCGGTGGTAGCTCAAGTTAGCCGGTCGCCGAAGCAGGCCCAACTTCGACGCTTTTTGGCGGGCTGTCTGGTTGTTCCCGTTGATGAACGGGATGCGCACGAAGCAGGGCGCTTGCTGGGCTTGGCGAGAATGACCGATGTTGTGGATGCGATCGTAGTGGTGCTGGCTTTGCGGAAGAACGCGGTAATTCTTAGCGGTGACGTGGATGATTTGGAGAGGCTGTTGGCGGTAAGTGACGGGGATGCGGCTGTCTTAGCCGTCTATTGATCCTTCTCGCCTAGCACTTGCTTTTAGCTTGACGATGGTGGCGCGATAATGTTCTTTTGAGCAGGTAGTGGAGGACTGCGAAGCGGGATGATGGCGCTGCAGAAAAACGTGTTGTGGGTGGATTGTATTGGTGCGGGGATTGCGGGCGTGGCGATGCTGATGTTGGCGGGGTGGCTGAGCCGGTTGTACTTGTTGCCGGTTGAGTTTGTGATGGGGCTTGGAGTGGTGAACCTGATTTACGGGGCGTACTCTTTTTCGCTTGCGGTGCGTCGGAAGAGGCCGAAGGGGCTGATTGTGTTGCTGGTGGTGGCGAACGGGTGTTGGGCTGTGTTTTGTGTTGTTGCGGCGGTGTTGGTTGTGGGGCAGGCTTCGTTGTTTGGGATTGCGCACCTGGTGGGTGAGGGATTGTATGTTGGGTGGCTGGCCTGGATGGAGTGGCGGCTGCGGGAGAGGTTGGTTGGGGAATGAGGGGCTGGATTTACTGAAGCTAAAGCCATGGGAGAAGTGTCGAAGATGGCCTAAATGTCGGGATCGAGGCGTTTCACTTTACCAAACCGGAATTGGAGACTTGTGAGAAACATGTGGCGATTCGGACCAAGATCGCTGCGACGATCTTCGTAGAAGTAGCCACAATCCAAATCAATGCGGCGCACGACATTGGTGCGCCGGAAACCAAAAGAGTAGCGAATGCTGCGAAGCCCGGCTACATCAAAGAAGGCTTCACCGCTCGCATATGGGGCCAAGGAGCCAGAGGCGCTCCAGCGGATTCGATTGCGAGAGCGGGTGAAGTCTCTGCCATCGCTAATAAAACGCTCGACGAGGGAACGAAAGTCCAGTTCTGCGTGTTTCGCTTTGAGGAGTGCGAATTCCATTCCCCCGAAAGGACGGTGCGTGCCGCGTACATCAAGTTCTGCCTGTTGCTGTGCGGAGGCATAGTAACCACCCAAAAGAGAAAACGAGGGACGCAACGAGTATTTAAAGATCGGCCCCAGGCGGGCCTGGTAGAGCCCAAGACCGGATGGCTGCGTTCTGGCTCTGGCATGCAGGGTGACCTGCAATTTAGGGGAAGCGGCAAAAGAGAAATCGAAAGCATGCTGAGTCTCAAGCTTGGTCGGTTGATTTGGTTGAGCTGAAAGGAAAGCGCTAGAGATGACTAGAGCCAGGGGAAAGAAAATTCTCACTGTAACAATAGTAAGCAACTGGTATGACCATGCTCTAAACGGTTGCGATGCGCCGAGGGCCTGAGCCCCGGCCAAATTAGGGGCGAGTATTAGTTTTTCGTAACCTTTTCGGATGTCGCCGCATCTGGACCAGAGAAGGGGAGTAGACCACTCGATATCAATGAGTGCGGTCGAACCGCCAACACGACGCAGTGTTCTGCGTCCGGGCGACCGCTCCAAGTGTCAAGACCTTCGGCAGCTTTTGCTGCCGCAGCTCATTTGCTTGGAGATTAAAGTGTTTGCCTCTCTCAGGTTTGGTTCACAGCAGTCGTACAACTGGTTTTCGCGGGTTGTGGAGCTATCCAGGATGCCGTCCTGGGAAGCCAGCCGCACGGTGAATGGAAGCCGGTTGGAACTGGCAGTTCCAGTGGCCTTAATTGCCTTGGTAGCTGCCCTGGAAAGCTTCATTCATCCTATCTACCCGTCTGGGACTGTCAGCGTGCAAGCCCTTTACACGGTTCCTATATTCCTGGCAACGATTCGCGGCGGTTGGTTTGGCAGCCTGATTGCGATCACAGGCATGCTCATTGCGATGGCATGGCTTGGGTATGGCCCGATTCAGGCTGATTGGGATGGTTTCTTTGCCGGGATTCCCATCGTAACTTTAGCTGGTGTGGCAGGTGGGAGGGTCTTTTTGCGATGGCAAGCAATGCAGAGACAAATCAATGACTTGAGGTCGGAGCTTCGAGACCGGGATGGTTTGCTGAGTCGGGGCGAAAAGATGAGCGCAGCAGGAGAGCTTGCAGTAGGGCTCGCCCATGAGCTTCAACATCCGGCATCGAGTATCAGAGGGATCGCTGTGTTGCTGAGGGATGAGGGGTTGCAGCCCGAGGCCCGATCCGAGTGCCTGATGATTCTGGAACGGGAATGTCTACGAATCGACCGCCTGCTCAGAGAATTGCTGGAGTTTGCCAAGCCGCAACCAACGAGGGTGAGTTTGTTTTGCGCAAACGAAATCGTGGACGAATCGATAGCGCTGGTCCGGCATTCGAGCAAGCATGGAAAGGTCGAATTCCGCAAGGCAATTGATCCGGCATTAAAGGCTGTAATGTGCGACAGGGACCAGGTGAAGCAAGTGCTGGTGAACCTGCTTCTAAACGCAGGTCAAGCGATGCAAGAGGGTGGATTGGTTGTGGTGCGCGTTGTTGGGCAGGACAAGACAGCAAAGGTGGAGGTGATCGACGAAGGGAGTGGAATTGCCACTGAGATTCTCGACAAGGTTTTTTGTCCCTTTGTAACTACACGTAAGGATGGGACGGGGCTGGGCCTGTCTATTGCCAAGAGGATCGTTACGCAACATGGTGGAGAGCTGGTGGCAGAAAAGAACCCCGACCGTGGAATGACTTTCAGGTTCACGCTGCCCTTTGCGACTGGGTCAGGGCAATGAAACGCGGCAGGATATTGGTTGTAGATGATGACGAGAGCCTGAGGCGGGTGACTTCGCTGCAACTGCAAAATTGGGGCTACGAGGTGAGCGAAGCCGGAGATGGCCAGATTGCGCTGGATATGGCGCGCGAGGCGGACTTCGACGTGGTTCTGAGTGATCTGGTGATGAGTGGATTCAGCGGTCTTGAATTGCTGCAACGACTCAGGGTGGCGCAGCCAGGCATTGCCGTGGTGATCTGTACTGCGTTTGCAACGGTGGAGAATGCGGTTACGGCAATGAAAGCGGGTGCGTGGGATTATCTGACAAAACCGATTCATCCAGAGGAGTTGCAACTGATATTGGCCAGGGCGGTGGAGCATATCAGGTTAAGGCGCGAAGTAGTTTCCTTGCGGACGGTGATCAACCAGAAATACGGCTTTGAGAGCATCATCGGGCAATCACGAGTTTTGTTGGATGTGTTGGAGACGGCAATCCGGATATCTGCGACGAACGTAACTGTACTGATTGATGGAGAAACGGGAACGGGGAAGGAACTTCTGGCGCGGGCATTGCATGCGAATAGTCTGCGGCTGGCGGGACCATTTCTGACGATCAATTGTGCAGCGATTCCCAGA
>CANGVB010000260.1 GCA_947456995.1 Bryobacteraceae bacterium
CAATCCGGTAGCCGGTTGCTGGAACGGGGCTATGCAGTTGGTGATCGTTGGACTGGCTTGCTGAGCGCCAAAGAAGCTGTAGACTTCCCGAATCAACATTCCATTGGCGGGCTGGATTTCCGATCGAAGCGGGCGCTTTACTCGGCAGAGGTTAAGCAGGTGGAAGCTGACTTCGGGCCCCAGGTGCGCTATTCGCAGTTCAAGGTGTTGACGCCTGAGTTTCTGGCGCCTGCGGTATTGCTGCAGAGTCAGGATCCGGCGAGTGTTTTTGTGATGCACAAGGATTTGCTGGAAGAGAAGGGCCGGTTTTATCTGAGCCGGTACAGCGAGGCGGCAGGCAAGGTGGTTTGGAATACTGATCTCGCGATTTCAGAAATCCATTCGGTGCTGCCTGGAGAGAAGAAGCTATTGGTGCTTGGCCGCGTGAATGGAGACCACGAGCGCCTGGTTGCAGTGGATTGGGCGAGTGGGGCAGTAAGTGGCTTTGACTTATTGGAGAATGCCAATTATCCTGTGACGCAGTCGCAGTAATTTATTTACTGCTTTATCAAAACGATAGGTGCTTCGCCGGAGCCATTGAAGCGTAGGAATAAGTCCCGGGTGGGGGTGAAGTTGGCGACGGGAACGACTGCTGATTTGATTTCGATGCTGCGGGTGGCTTCGATCACCGTCCCGTTCTGCTTCCAGGAAGATTGGAATTTGCCGAAGGGCATGTCCAACTTGTCGGCATCTGGAATTTCATCCAGCTTCAGGTTCTCAGGCAAGCTCCAGGTAATGTGCTCGCTGAAGCTGACCGGATTCAAGATCAGGGGTTGCTCGCGCTCGCTCTTGTTGACGTTAGGTAAGCGTACGTAACTGGAGGGCATCGTGCGAACCATCCAGAGCTTGCCTTTCATTACTTTGGCGTAAACCGGTGCGCGGAAGCGGGCTTCCATTTTGAAGATATGACGGGCTTCATCGTAGGAAGTCTCCACGGATTCGGTTACAGCACCTGTCATGAACATCGCCATCGCGGCGGACACGCCTTTGGTGTAATCGTCTTTGGAGAGGCGCAACATCTGTTCGCGATCATTGAAGGCTTCCTGGCCGGTGGAGGTCTCGATGAGTTTTCCTACAGCGGCGCCTTCGTTGTCGAGGGTGAGAGTCCAATCCCGGTTGGTGTGGTTGTCTGATGGCGCGGATTGCGGGGTACGAATGAGGCTGCCTTCTTCTCCTGCCGAGATCAGAGCGTTTGAGTTCTGCTCATGGTCTGGAAGGTATCCGAAGGGTACAGAGGTGTCGGTTGGGTCAAAGAGCAGGAGGCGTCCGAGGCTTGGGTGGTCGAGGGTTGCGACAAACTTTTCAGTGGCTGGAAGCTGAATCGCCAAGATGGCGTGATTGAACTGCATCGGCGAGGGGAAATCTTCTTTGGTGAAGCGCGAGTCGCCTGAGTAGATGGCAACCTGATGGGAGGGGACGTTGATAGTTTTCAACATAGTCTTCAACAGATTGGCTTTGTCTTTGCAATCCCCGTAAGCCACTCTCAAGACTTCATCGGCATTGTGCGGGATGTATCCGCCACCGCGCGAAGTGTTGGTAGAAATGGCGACATAGCGTATCTGCTGGACGTAGGTTGCGAGGGCGCGGATCTTCTCGATCAGGGTTGCTTTGCCCGAGGTAAGTTCAGAAGATTTCGCTTCAATGGCAGCGGTGACTTTAGATTGTGGATCAATCAGGACGGACTCCCATTTGGAGACGTCTTTCCAGGTGCGGAAGCAGGCGATTGGGCCGCCAACCAGAGGGGTGCCTTCTGGCGGAATCATGCTGACGGCGATGCGGGGCAACATGGAATTGAGCCGGGGGGCACCGGGTTCGCGCTCTACAGAACTGAGGTTGCGCTCCTCCCAGGTGTAGGTGCTGCCTGAAACTTCGGCTTTGATGTTGGCACCTTCGTAACCCTTGGCATCGGCTTGCCAGCCGGCAGGCACCGTGAGTTGGAAGCGGCTGAGCATGTGTGGCAGATCGTCCTGGAAAGACCAGAGGAATTGCGAGAATACGGTGTCTTCTTCGAGCGTCGCTTCGTAGCCGAAGACGGTGCCGGGGTCGACATCAGCCGAAGCGTTGATCATTGTGAATTTGCGGGTGGAATACAGGACGAAGTCTGGCTTGGCGTTGCCTTCGATGAAATCTTTCTTTGAGTACTCTTTGGTCTTGCCGCCAGGGTAGATCAACCAGGCTTTGAAGTCTTTTACTTTCGATCCTTTGCTCTCGTATGAGACCGAACCAATAGCCTCGTTCTTGCCTTCGCGATTGAGAATCTTGATGGCCTTACGAACCGTGCTGGTTTGTTTGCCGGTTGGCTCTACCTGTACGCGTTCTTCGTAGAAGAGTGCCACGCCCTTGGTGGTTGGAGAATACTTGGGGTGGGCTACGGTTGAGGCTTCGCGAAACCAGCCCGGGATATCGGCCAGTGCAGAGCTGGCTGCGAGGATGAGGATCAAAAGAGGGCGCATGTTACTTCACCTTGAGGGTTAGCGTGTGTGTGTTGCTGGCGTGAATTGCATCCCATACCTGCTTGATCGGGGTATAGAACTTGGGTTCAAAATAGAGACCGCCTTCAAGGCCCCAAACAAATTTTCTGTCGATGGAAATGACCGGGCTGTTGTTGGCAACGGCAGCAGTCATGTTGTAAGTTCCCACCTTGCCGAGATTCAAGGTGCCAGGCATTTCGGCATTGTCGAGTGTGAAGGTGATGGGGTACTGGATGCGGATTTCATCATGCTCTGAAAATGCATGGCGGAAGGAGATTGGATACTGGCGGGTGGGTGCAATAAATCTGGGTTTCTCGCCGTAATTGAAGAAAGCGGTTTCGAAGAACATGCGCTTGCCTGTGCGTTGGGCATAGCCTTCGAGTTCGATATCGTATTCGAGGTGAATCGGCCCAAACGGAAGGGGCGAGGTATCGAGTTTCACGTTGGTGATTTTGGCACCGGGATATCGATCTTCGAGCCGTTTCTTGAAGCCATCTTCGCGGGATCCTTCAGACTGGCCTTCCATCCGGCGTCTCTCGGCAACGGCTAAATGGCCGAAGTGGCTCATCTTTACGTGCCCGCTGACGGTGCCGTTTTCAGACAGCTTCAGGTCGGCTACTCGCTGGATTGAGGATAGATCGGATGAGGTGGTGGGCAGAACTACCAATCTTGGTTCTTTGCCTTCGGCCATCAATGCAGGTTGGCCTTGTTCATCCCAATCGAGCATTCCTGGGGGCAGATGGGGGATTCCGGGATTGTAGTAGCGATAGTCTTCACCCGACTTCACAGCGATCATGCGGTTGCGCAGGAGATAGCCATCGAGAAAGTCTGGCCGGAACATCGCCATGTTGGCACTGCCGCCCTCGACATAAATGGGAGCAATGCCAGCGGCTTCTGCCAGGGCGTAGAAGAGAGCCAGAATCTGTTCAGGCGTGCCCATCTTGAGCTTGAGCGTGTCTGTCGTGTTATGCGTTTCTTTCAAATTCTTGAAGAATTCGCGGCGAGCTTCGTTGGTGACACCTTGTGAGGGATGGTTGACGTTTTTGATTTTGGTTTGGCAATAGGTGGCCAGGAGGTGAGCCTTCTGGAAGGGGCCTTCTTCTTTGCCGACGACTTCAAGAGCCACCTGTTTGATGTCATTGTTGACCTTGATTGTTTTGCGAAACTCGGATAACTCCTGCTTGGCCAGTGAGGGCCAATAGGCTGCGGGTTTGTCTTTCGAGGTTGGGGTGTAGTAGATCAGCATCCATGCCTTGACGTCATCATCGGCAGGCATGTTGGGTTCTTCGACAAGGGCAGGCACGTTTAAGAGCTTGGTTCTGACAAAGCCCCTGCGACGAACATCATCGGTAATGGGCTCCCATTTGCTGGGCTGGCAGTTGAAGGGGTAAGCCCGCATTTGCTCGTTTGAGGAGAACTGGAAAGGGCGGACGTTGTAGGTGACTTCCCAAACCGGAATCTCGCGTTGCATTACGAGAGCCACGTAACGCGGGGTGTATTCAGCAGACAACTCAGTCCACTGGTATTCGATGATGGCGCCTTCTTCGAGGCCGGGCATGGCAAAGGATTTTGCCTTTACGTTGGTGCGTCCTGATTTAACGATGACGCGGTCTACGATGGAACTCCCATTTACTTCGATGATCGAACCATTGGGCTTGATCGTACGGGCCTTGAGGTCGGAAAGACTCATCCTTAAATCGGAAAAATAGGGGATTTCAACGTTTCCATATTTTTCAACAGCCCGGGCGTTGTACAGCTTAATCCGGATATAGTTTTCGACAATGTGATTCAAGTAGCCATTGCCGGCACTGACATCCTGTACGTGAGCCTCCCAGAAGATGGCCTCTGCGTCGGCATTTGGGTCGACTTTGGCTTTCTTTAGGGCCAATTGTTCAGGTGTAACGGGTTTCCAGTCCGACGCAAGCAACGAAGCGACTGAAATGAAAATGAAAACAATTAGTTGGTACCTCATGAATATTGGAAGAGGATACCAAATAATGAGTATCGATTTGAGGGCTTTTGGTACTAAGGGAGCTGAACTGGTGCCGAAGGCTTTGTCTCGCCCGGAGTCTTCTTGAGAATGGTCGGATACTGGATTCCCAATTGTTCGAGGTAGCTTGAGTACTTGGATGGGTCGTAATAAAACTTGCGCATCTCTTCGCGATAGCGGCTCATCTTGTCACTGTTCAATTCAATGGCTGGCTTGTCGGTGTCGGCGATGAGAGGCATGTACTTCTGATCTTTGGTCTGGACTTCTTTAAAGTACTTCCAGGCTTGCTCGATCAGTTCGGGCTTGGTGAGGAAGTCGAGTGCGGTGGCTGCCTGAACTTTGGCGCCTACTGCTGAACCTTTGTGGGCGATGGGAGTTGCCATGGAGACGGCATCGGCCCAATGGTGACCGGGGAGGTTGGGGATGTTGGCGGGGTAGCGGAGGTAGGTCATGGGGACGACCCACGAGATGTCGCCGACGTCGTCAGAGCCGCCGCCGCGCCATGCTGTGGGGGCTTCGAGAGGTCTTACCTTTGTTGGAAGGGGATCAACCTTGGGTACGCCGAGTTCGCGCTGGAGCTCGCGGGCGAGAGTTTGATCGGCTTCGCTCCAGGTGGGCATGCCTACCATTTCCATATTCTTGAACTGGGTTTCGGCGACGGTCTTATTGAAGTGATTGGGCCAGGCGGAGCCCACTACCTTTTGAGTGAATCTGGTGCCGGAGGCCATTGCCGCGGCCTTGGCCATGGTGGAGCCGAATTCGTGCAGTTCTTTGATGCGTGGGAAATCCTGCTCGCGGAAGAAATACCAGACGGTGGCTTCGGAGGGGACAACGTTTGGTTGATCGCCACCGTTGATGATGACGTAGTGGGAGCGCTGTTCTGTGCGGAGGTGTTCGCGCTTGTAGTTCCACATGACGTTCATCAGCTCGACGCCATCGAGGGCAGAACGGCCCTTCCAGGGAGCGCCGGCAGCATGGGCCGATTCGCCGTGGAAGGTGTACTGTACGGACACTAGTCCACTGTTGATAGCTGGGTGGCCGTAGGAGGTAGCCAGCTCGCGGCCGACGTGGCAGCCGAGCATGATGTCGATGTCTTTGAGGAGGCCTGCACGGATGTAAAACGCTTTGGTGGCGACGAGTTCTTCGGCTACCCCAGGGAGAATCTTGAGCTTGCCTTTAATGCCGTGCTTGATCATGAGGTCTTTAAGCACGAGGGCGGCAACTACGTTGACGGCATTGCCGGAATTGTGGCCTTCGCCGTGGCCGGGGGCACCTTCGATGACGGGGTCGTGATAGGCGACGCCGGGCTTTTGGGAGGCGCGGGGTATGCCGTCGATATCGGTAATGAAACCGATGACGGGTTTAGATTCGCCCCAGGTTGCAATCCAGGCGGTGGGGATACCGGCGACACCGCGTTCGATTTTGAAGCCGTTCTTTTCGAGGATACC
>CANGVB010000261.1 GCA_947456995.1 Bryobacteraceae bacterium
ATGTTGGTGTCTACCGGAACGCTGACGTTGAAAAAGCCGATCATCATTTCTTCCCAGCTCTGATCGCCCCACTTTACAGCTTTGGTCGCATCCGGGTTGAACTTGTTGTTGGGTGAGTTGTCAAACCATCCCGTAGCCAGAATCTGCGAGCCCTTCGGAAGCTTGATGGGCTCTTTCAGGCGATAGGTTAACTGCCAATTGAAATCATAGTGAGGTACGTTCAGCAGTTCTTTGACTTCACCGGTGGGCAACTTTACCTGCATGGCAAACGCCTTGCCGCGTACATGCATGTGGGGCACCAGATCCTCAAGAACGGTGTCTTCGTGCAAAGTTGTTTTTGCATCTACGCGATGGTTCTCGGCCCCTGCCGGAATTTCAAAGCGGCTGTTGACGGCCTGCAGGGTGAGTACTCGTTCGGTTGGCTTGTCTTTGGCGAAAATGATTCCCAGCTTGGCCTTGTCGAGGGTTTCCTTGCCGTTTGCCGTCCAGTGCAACTGCAGTACGATGTCGCTACCTGCCTTGATCAGCTTCGCCTGCCCAGGCCGCAATTGGTCTGGAACTGTGCCGGGGGCGTATCCGGTCAGGAATTCACCATAGCCTTCGCCGGAGCCTTTGGTGGGAATGAAGAGCTCGCCTGGCTTGGCGTCCTTGAACCATTTATTGCCCGGTTCGCGGACAAAGGCGATGATGTGGTGATTGACTGCCCGGCTCATGGGGCGGGTTTCGGCAGCGGTGACCCACATGTCCTGCTTGAAGTTGGTTGGCAGAACAACGTAGTGATAGTCGATTGTGCCGCTGGCGGGAACCTTGAACGCCTCTGGCATCTCGATGACGACATCGGGTTTGCCGATCGTCCAGCCTTCAGCGAAATCCCGCTTCAGAGGCTGGGCATCCTTAGCATTGCCTTCGCTTGCGCCGGTCGCGGCCCAGTCGACCAGCGTCTTGATGTCGGTTTCGGCGAGAGAGCGATCGTTGAGGAAGTGGCCCACCTTCGGGTCGGCATTCCAGGGAGGCATCCGGCGCTGGGAAACACTCGACTTGATTGCAGCAGCGAAGGGACGTACTTCCTTGAAATTCAGCAAACTCATGGGCGCGGCTTCGCCAGGCCGGTGACAGCCGACGCAATTGCGCTCCAAAATGGGCTGTACGTCTTTGTAGAATGTTGGCTTGGGCGCAGCAAATGCGGCCCCCAGACTGAGAATGAATGCGCCAGCGCTGCGTAGAGTCATGATGTTTCTGAAATAGGCTCCCATTTCAATTTACGAGAGTTCAGCGCCAAAAGTTTAGTTCAATTTGAGAAATATAAAAAAGATCAGGAATTTGTTTCATACTTTAACTTTCCTATCCGATCTGTACTTTTGACGAGACTGAAACCATGGCTGCAATCGATCCTAAACTAAACACGGCTAACCTCAATCCGGCTTCGACCAGCGGCTCGGCCAGCACCGGGGCAACGGGCAAAACCGCACAACTCGACCCGGTCAAGATCAACAGTTCGAGCGTTGCCTCAAACCGGGCGGCTGATCGTGGCGACGAAGTGCAGCTTTCTGGTTTGTCCAGTAAAATCAATGAGTTGCAATCTGGAAGCCCTGAGCGGGAAGCCTATCTTGACGGTCTTCGCCTTCAAGTTGCATCGGGCGAATACCAGGTCAATCCAGCCGAGGTAGCCAGCGGAATCGTCACCGACGCACTTCTTAAATCGGAGTAGTTCCCATGCAGGATCAAAGCCTCAGCACCACCGGTCTCAGCACCACTGACCTCAGCACCACTGACCTCAGCACCACTGACCTCAGCACCACCAAACTGGCCCAGAACATTAAGGCCGGCCTCACCGACATTCGTCAGCTTCTTTTACACGCACCGTCATCGCTCTCAATGGAGTCAACAGGCCCGGCACTAGAACAAATGGCAGGTGATCTACTTGCATTAAACGCCGCGCTGACTCCACCGACGCCTGATTCGCTCCAAGAAATCCAGCGGCTCTCCAATTCTGTACAGGCCTTGTACCGGCAAGCTTCCACTTTTTATAGTGGCCTTGCAGCGGAATCGATCAAGAATGGTACCTGGGATGCTGCGTCTTACTCGCCAGAAGGAGACTGGTCTAAGCCAGCTTTCCGTTCGGCTGCCAGATTCCAGGTGGAGGGCTAGCCCTAATGGGAAACCTCTTCGGTTCGCTCATTGCTGCCGGGGGTGCCATGCGGGCCTTTGAGAAAGGTCTATCCACCACACAAAACAATGTGGTGAATGCCAATACTCCTGGCTATGCCAAGCAGCGGCAAGTTTTCGAAGCCAATCGCTTTGAGCCCGAGCGCAACATCATCGGTGGGGTTGCCGCACGTGGTCTCTACAATTACCGCGATGCCTTCTCAGAGCGCAATGTCCAACGACGCACCTCGCAAGCTGGGCTTGAGGAGCAGCTCAAAAACAGTCTCACCTCCCTCGAACCTTTGTTTCCGGTTACAGAAGGAGCTGGCGTTCCCGGGGCGATCAACAAGTTTTTCAGTGCGTTCTCACAGCTCACGGTTTCGCCAAACGATTCCGCCAGTCGACAGGTAGCTTTGGATCGGGCCTCAGATCTGGCATTCAACTTCCGTCGCACCTCAAACCTGCTGCTTGAGGAGCGTGGCAATACACAGGTTTCGGTGCAGTCGAGCATTTCCCGGGTGAATGAAATCGCCGGGCGAATCCGCGATATCAACGCGACCCGTCGTGGCGATTCTGCTGCTTCGGCTGATCCCGGTAGCGATTCGAAACTCTTTGCTGCACTCGAAGAATTGGCAGAATATGTTGACTTCACCGCCATCCAGGCACCCGACGCAGGAGTGAGCATCTATCTCGGTGGGCAATCCCTATTGGTAATCGGAGACCGGCAATACCCGATTTCAACCGACGTTCTGGACGACAAGGCTCGCATTCTCGATTCGGATGGAATTGAAATCACAGGTGATATCAATAGCGGGAAGTTAATTGGCCTGGTCGACGTCTATAACAACAAGATTCCCACTTATCTGAACGATCTCAATAGCCTGGCTGGCGCTTTTGCCGATACCGTCAACTCTACCCTTTCCCAAGGCGTAGATCAGAACGGCAATCCCCCGCTGCAGGATCTCTTCGCCTACGATTCCAATCTGGGCTCTGCCTTCACCATCACGGTGAATGACATAAGCCCGGAACAACTTGCGCTATCGGCTCCAGGGCAGGCCGGAGGGAACTCCAATGCAATCAACATTACAGCTCTTGCCCGGGAGCCTGCCGTCAATAACCAGACCTTCAACCAGTTCTATGGCATCGCCGCTGGTCGCGTAGGCCGAGATCTTGCCGGGGCCAGAGCCGCAGCTGGCGTTCAAACCGATCTTCTTACCCAGGCCAAAGAGCTCCGCGCTGACCTACAGGATGTATCGCTGGATGAAGAGGCGGGCCAGTTGATTCAATATCAGCGCGCTTATCAGGCCACAGCTCAGCTCTTTAAGACCATCAACGAGATGACCGATACGATCATCAATGCTCTGCGCTGATCGAAAGGATTATCCAAGCCATGATTAATTCACTATCTGCATCTGAAGCCACTTTTCTTCGCAATATCGAAAAGATTCAGGCTCGCGGCGAGCGTGCTCAACTCGAAGTCACCAGTGGTAAGCGCATTTTCAGTGCTTCAGACGAACCTGATGGTGTGAGCGCTCTTTTGACAACGCGGTCAGAAATCGAAGCCAACGATCAGCTCACCAACAATCTTGGCCGTACCAAGGCTGAAGTCGACGCAGCAGAAAACGGGCTCCAGCAGGCAATCAAGGTACTCGAGCGTGCTCGTACTCTGGCTGCGCAAGGCAAAAATGGCTTTAATGTCGAGTCCACCTGGACTGCTCTTTCGCTGGAGGCAGGCGATCTCACCCAGCAACTGCTAAATGTTTCAAACCTCGCCATTGAGGGCCGTTACATCTTTGCTGGCAATAGCGATGCCAATCAACCCTTCGACTACGATCCAGGCCTTGAGGCGGTGACTTCCTACGCTGGAAGTGCGGCCACACGTCAGAGTCTCTTCCCGGGTGGCAACCCCTTCAATGTCGCAAAGTCGGGAGATGTGATTTTCGACAATGCCGGTGTGGATTTGAACGGCATCTCAAAAAGTGCATTTGCTGCGCTCAAATCACTGAAAGACTCGCTCACGGCAAAAGACGAAGATGGTTTGCGCCTGGCGCTTCAAGCGATTGAAACCAGTGCCAAGCATATTTCTGGAGAGCTCAGCTTTTACGGCGCAACTCAGCGCCGCGTTATCGAAGCAACCTCGGCGGCACAGTCTACTTCTCTCCGTCTGAGCAGTCAACTCACCCGTCTCGAAGACTCAGACCTCACGCAAGCAATCCTTGAATCCCAGCAGGCACAATTTCAATTGCAGGCTGCCTTCCAGATGCGCGGCCAGCGTCCGCGCCAAACTCTCTTCGACTACCTGGGCTAATCCCCCATTACAATCGAAGTCATGAGAGCTTCGATTCTTTTGCTTTTGGCATCTATTCTGGCTGTTGCCGCCAACAAGAACGCCGAACGGTTAACCGAAGCTACCGCCGTTCTCATCGAAGTAATGGCCAGCCCAGACAAGGCCATCCCGAAAGAACTCCTCGGCAAAGCCCATTGCATTGCTGTGGTGCCTGGCTTCAAAAAAGGTGCCTTTATCGTCGGCGCCAGCTATGGCAAGGGCTATTTGAGTTGTCGTCAAGCCGGCAAAGCGGGATGGAGTGCTCCAGCAACCATCCGGGTCGAGAGCGGAAGCGTGGGGCTACAGATTGGCGGCACCGAAACCGATCTGGTCATGTTGGTGATGAACAAGCGTGGGGCCGACTCGTTGATGCAGAGCAAATTCACCATTGGCGGTTCGGTCCAGGCTGCAGCGGGCCCGGTGGGCCGAAGCTCTACAGCAGAAACTGACGCTGCCATGCGGGCCGAGATTTTGTCCTATTCCCGTGCACGCGGCCTCTTCGCAGGTGTTGCACTACAGGGCGCAACTCTTCGTGCCGACCTCGATTCCAACAAGGCCATGTACAAGAGCCCGCTTACTACTGTTGAGATTGTTCGTGAGCGCAAAGCAAGAGCCACGGCCACCGGTCAGAAATTCATATCCACGATTACCCGTTACTCCCCAAAGGAGTTGAAGTAATCCGATGCGATTCCCAATTCTGGCTTTGCTGGCAAGTGTGCTGACGGCTGCAACGCAGCCTGCTGATCTTGTGCCTGCCCGCTGGCCTAGCGACAACCCGGCATCTCTCAATATCCTCAACGGCTCTCCGATCAACTGTCTGCTGCTTCCGGAGGCAAACTGGTCCAATACTTTTCTTGCCGCAGCCCACGCGAAGAACATGACTGTTCTTGCTTTGGTTCAACCCGGAAGCCCCGCACTTCCGCGCGTGAAGCGAGGTCTAGATCTTGGCCTGGATGGGGCCGTTCTCGAGGGCGATTTCCCTGAAGCGGAGGCCAAGTCTATCCGCAGCAGTCTGACTGCATCCGGCAAGTTTTCCGTAGAGCTTGGTTTGCGCGGCCGGATTCCTCTCGATGCCAATGCTCCCTCTATCATTGGAACTTTCCAGGGAGTCTGGGCCGGTATCAATCCACATGATGACGGCGCGGCTCATGCCGCACCATCCGGTGCACCCTGGATCGATACTAATGCGGGCTTTCTGCGTTTTGTCCGCGCCTCTACGGATCGTCCATTCTGGCTCAGCGCTACTCCTCCCCGCGATTCCGTTGTCAATCTATTTCGCTACCTGCAGATGATCTCAGACCCTGCAATGGTTGGTGGGCGTTGGATTATCAGCCTGGAGCCGGCCTTCTTCGCCAAGTTGCTGGCGGGTGATGCCAAGGCGCAAAAGGACATGAATCGAATCAATCAGGTGCTCCTCTTCTTCGAAAAAAACAGGA
>CANGVB010000262.1 GCA_947456995.1 Bryobacteraceae bacterium
CTGGCGATGATGAACATCCAGCTCAACGGCAAGGGCCTGGTTTCGGACGCGATCCGCCGGCCAAACATCCTCTACCGAATTCTTCTCGGGATCCTACCCTTCTAATGAAACTACTCCTCATCATTCTGATTGCCCAATCGCTATTTGCAGCAGTGGATTCAAAGCCCATTCGGGTACGGGAACTTGTGGCGCTTGAAGGGGCTCGCGACAACCAGCTACTTGGCTATGGCCTTGTAGTTGGACTCAATGGGACTGGCGACAAACGACAGACCTTTTTCTCATCGCAGAGCTTGGCAAGCATGCTCGACCGTATGGGAGTGCAAATCAACCCGACGGCAATCCTGGTACGCAACATTGCCGCTGTCATGGTGACAGCGACGTTGCCCGCCTACGCGCAGAATGGAACCAAGCTGGACGTTACAGTGGCCGCAATCGGTGACGCGCAAAACCTGCAGGGCGGCATATTGATCCAGACCTCGTTGCGTGGTGCTAATGGCAAGGTATTTGCGGTGGCACAAGGACCCCTGGTGACCGGGGGCTTTGTCGCAGGCGGGCGAGGCAACCAACAGACCACCAATCACCCCACCGTTGGCCGAGTTATCAATGGTGGCATTATTGAAGCCGATGCTCCATCCATCTCACCGGGACAGGCTCTTAAACTACAACTCCTCAAGGCAGACTTCAGTACGGCGGCCCGCATCACGGCAGCGATCAACCGGAAGTTCCCTCGAGTGGCCGGGAAAGAAGCAGTGGCTTCAGCCCCCAACCCGGGCTTGGTAAATGTGCAAACGCCGGAAGAATTTCTTGGCAAGGAAGTTGAGTTTTACTCGATGATCGAAGAACTGGCCGTGCCCGTGGAGCGACTCTCAAAGGTTGTGATCAACGAGCGCACCGGTACAATTCTGATCGGCAAAGAGGTAAACCTGCGGCCGATTTCGATCCTCCATGGGCCTTTGTCGATCGATATATCCACTTCATTCATTACCTCTCAGCCGGAGCCATTGAGTGGAGGAAAGACAGTCGTAACTCCACAGATTGGGGTTGGCGTAAAGGAAGACAAGGCGAAGTCGATTTCGCTGGGTGCGGGTGCAACGGTAGATGAACTGGTGCAGGCGCTCAAGCAAATCGGCTCTACAGCGCGAGACGTCATCGCAATCCTGCAAGCTCTCAAGACGGCGGGAGCACTTGAAGCAGAATTGGAGATTTTATGAAGATTGAAGCTGGCACGTTTGCTCCGCTATCGCTCGAGAAGGCTACGGCAACTAAGCCAGGCGCCTCGAAAGAGTTGATGGCGGCGCTGGAAGACTTTGAGGCGATGTTTGCAGCAACGCTGCTGCGCACGGCGCGAGAGGAAAATGGCAAAAGCTGGCTGGGTGGGGAATCGAGCCCTGGCGGGGATGGGATTATGGATTTTGCCGAGCAGAACATTGCCAAAGCAATGGCCAAGCAAGGCGCGTTTGGCATCGCCAAAACGCTGTCGAAATCGCTAACCCGCTAGGTCGAAGCCAGTGACTGGCTCAGCACCAGAAACAGCACCGGATACGGGCGCAATCTCGCGCCAGGCCGAATGCAAATCGACGAGGAGCTGACGGACTTCAACGAGAGGCTCGGGAATCTGTTGGGCATGGGCCTCGGTGAGCTTGGCGAGCATATAGTCATAGAGCAAGCCTAGACGGGCAGCGAAATCGCCACCTTTCTTTCTGTCGAGGCTCTCAGTTAACTCGACCAGGATGCCCTGAGCACGGGCCACAGCCCGGCCACGAGCGAGGATGTCACCTCGCTTGAGGAAGATCTGCGCCTGCTCAACAGCCTGGATTGCACCCTCGTAGAGGATGCATGTGAGCTCAAGCGGAGTGGCTTGTTCTACACGCTGCTGCTGGTAGTTCTGCTCTGTCTCTAAGTATCCCTGGGGCGAAACGTATGTCGTCATTGCTTCTGAGGTTCTTATCGGTTCAGGCGGAGGAATCTAGAGATAAATCAGATTGGGCCCGGAATGCGAACAATGCAGAGACCGGACAAGTCACAGCCCGGACAATTCACGGTAGTAGCGGGCCCGCTCGACAACATCCTTGCCGGGAAACTGCTGGACCACCTCACCGCTATCACGATCCACAATCTGAACAATGCTCTGCCTGGTCTCGCGATCATAGGAAATATTGAGGCCGCGGTTGGGCAAATTGAGTTGGGGCAGATCCAGTTCTTTCACCGCTGCGAGCACAGCCCGCTTGTCTGAAGCCTCCAGGCGAGCTTCCGGACTCGCACTAGCAACAGTATCCGCTGCGGGTACTTGAGCGGATATGCCAGCAACATCTCCTACATTCATGGTTCACCTACTGTAAATACGCCAAAGCACGCAGCATGAGGCCTGAGCCCGAGAGCTCAAACGACACCTAAGTAAAACTTCGACTGTCTTTGTGTACCAAACTTATCGGAGAGCTTAAGAAGAACTTGAAGGAATTATGCGAGATTCAGCGTTTTGAGCAGGGAGCCCTGCTCCTTCTGGATTTTTTCCTGCAACAGCATGAGCGCATAGATGAGTTGTTCGGGGCGAGGCGGGCAGCCCGGCACATAAACATCGACGGGAATCACCTGATTGACGGGCACGAGTGCATAGTTGCTGAAGACGCCGGTGGAGGTGGCGCAGGCACCCATTGAGATGACCCATTTCGGCTCGGGCATCTGCTGGTAAAGCTGGCGGGCTACGGGTGCCATCTTGTTGGACAAGCGGCCGGCAATGATCATCAAATCGGACTGACGGGGAGAACCGCGGAAGACTTCTGCGCCGAAGCGTGAGATGTCATAGCGGGAGGCACTCATCGCCATCATCTCAATGGCGCAGCAGGCGAGACCGAAGGTCATCGGCCAGATCGAGTTCTTGCGTGCCCAGTTAATGGCACTGTCGAGGGTGGTGGTGATGATACCGTCGCCGTCGTTGCCCGAGAACTCCTGATCCACACGGGTAAACAAATCCGCTGGTTGAGCGCCGAGATTAGTACGATTCTCCATGCTGACATTATCCCATGCTTCCTAGAATAGAGAAGGAGCACTCTTTCTGAACGATCACGATTCTCAATCCGGGGCTGGCGCAGGTCTCGCCCAAAGACTTGGCCTTGAGTTGCAATACCAGACCATCTGGGGGCACCAGCGGCACGTCGATCCGGCAACGGCAAACGCCATCATCCACTCGATCACCGGGCAGGAGATATCGATTCAAGACGAAGGGCAAATCGCGGCTTACATCGAAGCCGATGAGGCTCGAGCTGTGGCAAAGCTGGTAAGGACAGAGACGCTGGTGGAAAGCGTAAACGCGCCGCTCGGGCAGCTCGAGCTGCAGCTCAGGCCCGAAGAACAAACAGCCCCGCCGACCTTGGAGATTGAATGGGAAAACGGCTCCCGGACGATTTGCCCGCTTGGCGACGAAAGCCTTCGAGGTCTCGCTACTGCCGGGTATCACTGGCTC
This sequence comes from Bryobacteraceae bacterium, assembly GCA_947456995.1. Lineage (GTDB taxonomy): Bacteria > Acidobacteriota > Terriglobia > Bryobacterales > Bryobacteraceae > Bryobacter. The sequence goes on from CANGVB010000262.1 coordinate 3,461, forward strand.
ACTTTGAAGACAAGCGAAAGGGCGCAGCGCATCCGCTGGATATTGGCGCCGGATCAATGTTACTTCCCTTCTCTTGAGCGGCCGGCCAACGGCATCAACTGCTTTTTGCCGTCTTTGCGCAGCGAGCGAAACTGGGGGGCGGGCGATCTGAGCGACCTGCGCGACTTTGCGAGGCGTCTGGCCGGGCACGCCCGGCTCGACTTCATCGCACTCAACCCGCTCCACGCGATTCACAACCGCACGCCTTACAACACCAGCCCCTATCTTCCCTTGAGTATCTTCACTCATAACCTGCTTTATCTGGACATTGAAGCCGTTCCTGAATTCGCCCGTTCCACCGTTGCCAGGCAGATCGCCGCAAGTAGGCAGTTTCAGAATCAACTGGCAAAGCTGAGAGCTTCGGAATTTGTCGAGTATGAAGAGGTGGCCAGGCTCAAGACCTTCTTTCTGCTTCTGCTCTATCGCGAATATAGACGCGGCTCGCGCGAGGAACTCGATCAGTACAGAGCGTCGCGGGGGCCGTGGCTGGAAAACTATTGCACCTATATGGCCTTTGATCGCTACTTTCACAAGCGTAATCCGGATGTGTGGCACTGGCAGCAATGGGCTTCAGAGTATCGGCTCCCTGGTAGTGATGAGAGCCTGTCGCTTAAGACGCGACTGGCTCGTCAAGTCGACTTCTATGCATTTGTTGAGATGCGCCTCGAGCAACAGCTTGCAGCCACGCAGGAGTATCTGGTTGAGGCCGGTTATCCGCTTGGGCTTTATCATGATCTTGCTCTGGCAACAGACCGGGTTGGGGCCGACTATTGGGCCTATCAGGAGCTGTTTGCTCCTCGCGTGCGGGTAGGTTCGCCACCAGACGATTTCAACGAGAATGGCCAGGATTGGGGCTTTCCTGCGCTTCATCCACAGCGTCATGCCGATTCCGGCTATGAATACTTTATTGAATCGATCCGCTGTGCGGCAAGGCACGGAGGCACCATACGCCTGGACCATGTGATGCGCCTTGCCCGTCTGTACTGGATCCCGGATCAGATGAGTGCCCGGGATGGAGCCTATGTTCGGGACCACTTTGAAGACTTAATGCGAATCCTCGCACTCGAAAGCCAGCGAAACCAATTTATTGTGGTGGGTGAAGACCTCGGTACTGTTCCTGACTACTTCCGAAAGGCACTCGACCAATTTCGAATTCTCAGTTATCGACTCATTCTTTTTGAGCGCAACGGGGACAGCTTCAGGTCTGCAGTGGACTACCCGGGCGACGCTATTGCTTCATTTACGACTCACGACCTACCGACCTTTGATGGCTGGTTGACCGGGGTTGATCTTGAGTCGCGGGTAACCACAGGTATGCTGCCTGCTTCTGAACTCGAGCCCTCGCAACAGGCTCGCACGCATGCGCTGGCAAGACTTCGCGAGGCATTTCATCTCAGCCCTGAGGAAGCAAACCCGCAGGTGTTCTTCGCGGCACTGTGCCGTTTCCTGTCCAATACCCGGTCACAACTACGTCTACTCAACCTTGAGGAACTTAGCGGCGAGCGGGAGCAACAGAACCTGCCGGGCACGACGAGCGAGGCACCAAACTGGCGGCGGCGCGTCGGGCAGCCACTGGAATGCTTGTTCAACGAGCCCGGTTTCCGGCGTCGCCTTGAAATCTATGCGGACTCGCTGGGGCAGGAGAAGCAGCAATGAGGGCAATCGTACAGCGTGTTCTGTCAGCCAGTGTGAGGGTGGAAGGGGAATCGATCTCTTCGATTGGGCCGGGATTACTGGTGCTAGCGGCGGTGGGGAAAGGAGATACAGAATCCGATATCTCGATGATGGCCAACAAACTCTGTGACCTTCGTATTTTTGAGGACAGTGACGGCAAAATGAACCTCAATGTCTCGCAAATTGGCGGGGCTATTCTTCTGGTGAGTCAATTTACTCTTTACGGTGATGTACGCAAGGGGAACCGGCCTTCATTTGACGGAGCTGAATTACCGGCCGAGGCGCAGCGGCTGTTTGAGCAACTGGTATCCAAAGTCAGAGAGCGGGAGCTTCCGGTAAGCACTGGAAAGTTTCGAGCTCATATGGAAGTGTCCTTGATCAATGACGGTCCTGTTACCATATTGCTCGATTCCAAAAAGTTATTCTGATATGCTGTGGACAAGCAGTAACAAAAAAATAATAAGGATTCAACATGGCTCGTCCCTCATCACAAATGCAAGATCCGGCGCTTCTCGCCGCAGCTCTTGAAGGTCTCGAAATGCAGCGCAAGCGCATCGAAGACCAGATCGCAACCGTTCGCGGTATGCTCTCTGGCCGTAAGTCGGTAGCATCAGCCGCCCCCGCCCCCAGCGCACCCGCCTCCTCTGGCTCACGCCGCAAGCGCGTACTTAGTGAAGAAGCCCGTCTTCGCATCGC
>CANGVB010000263.1 GCA_947456995.1 Bryobacteraceae bacterium
CACCCAGCAACTGATGGACAAATACAAAATCCACGTCCGCACCCGGGTGATCGCAAACGAATTCGACTGCATCCGCGTCACCCCAAACGTCTATGCCTCCATAGAAGACATAGACCGCTTCACCAGAGCAATTACAGCAATCAGCTCCAGACTTTAGCGATCTCTTCGCCGTCTTCCTTCACATCCTTCGGTACTTCATGCGAGGCGAAGCTGTCGAGCTTGGCCAGGTAAAACATCGGCAGGGGGGCAAAGTCTGCAGCATCGGGCCAGGGTTGATAGATCATCACAGCAATCCCCACCACCTCAGCGCCGTGGCTTTCGACCAGCGCCTTCAGGTGCTGCAGTTTTCGCCCTGTGCGGAAGATGTCATCTACGAGAAGAACCTTCTCGCCCTTCTGCGGCTTTACGAACTCGCGGAATTTCTGCGGCATCCGGGCATCGTCCGCTTCTGCCCAGTAAACCTTCTTGGCTCCCAGAGCTTCCACCACACCATAAGCGACAGGCAATCCACCCGTTGCCGGTGCGACGATCGATAGCTGTGCGAGCATCGCCCGCAGTTCGCTGTTGGCCCGTACCTTACGGCTCAGGGCTACGCTCAAGATCTTGGCGTTCTTGTAATCGCTCATCACCAGCGGCATGCCAAGATACTCATCGGTATAGCTGCCGTCCGGGTACACGAAGTTTCCCGTGCGAAGCGCACCCGTCTCTCTCAGCAGCTCTACTACTTCTTCTTCAGTCGGCAATAATTGCATAATCAGTTCGCTCCTCGTCCCAGCAATACCAGCGGAATCGTCCGCAAGATTATCCTGCTATCCAGTGACAACGACCAGTTGTCGATGTATTCCATGTCCATCTTCATCACAGTATCGACATCCAGTTGATCGCGTCCTTCTACGGCCCAAATGCAAGTCAGGCCGGGCCGCATCCGCAATCGGCGTCTTTGCCAGCCAGCATAATTCTCAACCTCATCGGGCGTCGCCGGGCGTGGCCCAACGAGCGACATATCGCCCTTCAGTACATTCCACAACTGTGGCAGTTCATCAATCGAAAATTTACGTAGCCACCGGCCCACCGGTGTGAGCCGCGGATCTTTGGGGATCTTGAAATTCAGCTTCTTCACATTCAGATGCGCATACTGCTGCTTCAACGCTTCAGCGTTTTCCACCATCGAACGGAACTTGTAAACCACAAAGCGCCGGCCATTCAATCCGCATCGCTCCTGCCGGAAGATCACCTTCCCGGGCGAAGTCAACCGAATCAGGATCGCTGCCACCAACAGCACCGGCGAGACAACCAGTAACGCAACTGCGGCCACACAAAAATCAACAACCCTCTTGGCCAGAAGCTTGATCTCGTCTGTCGGTGTCGCACTGAAGGTCAGCATCGGAGTCGGGCCCAGACGATCGAGATACACCTCACTGTTTACGTGCGGGAAAAACTCCAGACTCAGTCTTGTTCTGACACCCTCTTCGTCGCACTGCAGGAAGAGCTCAGCGAGACTGCTAAGCCTCTCCGGTTCCACGGCAAAGAGCACCTCATCGACGATATGATCCCGCAAGGCAGTGGTTACCTCGGCAGTATCGTTGACGATGCCCAGCAGTCGCGTACCCGCAACTGCATTGGCTTCAATCTGCCGTGCCAGGTCTTCTGCCCGCTCCCCGCTCCCGAAGATCAGTACAAAGTGCTGGCCGCCAAATTCACGCCGGATCATCCCCACCAGGCTTCCGGCATTCAGGCGGAAGAGTAGAAGAAAGAAGAATTGCAAACCTACAAAGCAGAGCAGAAAGAATCGGCTCAGGTCGAGCTTCAGGAAGTAATCCACCAGCACCATCGTCATCACGCCAAAAACAGCCTGCTTTACCGTCTCGCGAAAGATCACATAACGGTTGGCCCCATCAAGGCGGTCGTACACTTGTACCCAGAGGCAGAAAACAACACTGGAGATCGCAGCCACTCCAAAGAGCAGTACCTTGAGAGAAGCGGCTAAAAAGAATTCATGCGTTAGCGGTAACAGCGAACGCGTGACATACGCCGCTTCAAAGGCAAGCGCCGTGAGCAGAACATCCGAAAGGGCAAAGAGTACCCTTGCTTTGCGATGATGGCGACTATACACCCAATAACACCGTGCAAACCCAGATTATCACTTTGACTCTATTCAGCATCGTTCTCGCCGCTTGCGGGCCCACCTACCGCACGGTTGAGGTGTCCACCGAATCCAATCGGCCCGGGCGTACCGACGGTAAAGGTGTCGAGATTCCCGTGGACGAAGCAGCCGGGCCCAAGCCCGTTACTCTCGATGGTTTCCAGCGTATGGAGTGGAAAACCCTCCGCACTCTCGACGTCAAATCAGGCAAAGCTTCTGCCGAGCTTTCTGCCTTCACCGGGGCCAACATCAAGATCTCCGGCTTCATGGTGCCCTTTGATGACGAAGACGAACAGGTCACCGAGTTCTTGTTGGTGCCGCAGGCCGGCATGTGCATTCACACACCTCCACCGCCGCCAAATCAGATCATTTTGGTTGAAGTCGCAACAGGCGGTGCCAATCGCGTCGAATGGGACAAAGAGGTAAGTGTCTTTGGGCAATTCCAGATCGTAGACGGAAACAGCCCCTACGGCAAAACAGGCTTCAAAATATCAGCTGTTCGTGCTCGCCCCGACTAGGTTTGTTTGGCAGCACTTGCACTTGGATTGATTCCTGAAGTGAGCCGTGCCAATCATCACGCCACCCGCAACCATCCCGACAGGCTCAAACTGCTCGGGCGTCTCAAAGAACACGCTCTTGGCGATGAAGATCAACGAAACACCAATCAGGAAAAATACAACAGGTTCCGGCTGGCGATGTTCCTTGAAGTAGCTCCAGAACAAGCGAAACAAGCCGATGCTCAAGCTTGCGATGATGATCGTCCACTCGGTGGATTCCTCAGCAATCCAGCCCATGCCGTTGACAGCCAGATAGCCGATCACAAATGGCATCAGCGCACAGTGCACCGCGCAGCCATAAGACAGCCACATCCCGGCCTTATCCCAAAACGAGCGTGCCGGCAAAGGCACAATGGATTCTTCAGTCATCGGATTCTCTTCCATCATAGCCTCTTCTCGATAACCGAATCCCAGTATTTTCCTCTCTCCGGAATGAGCACGTCACATAGAGTAGTATTCATGCGCTTCTGGATCGCGAAGAACTCCGGGGTCCCCATCCGCGAGCAACTCGTGCGGCAGGGAATTCTCGGCATCCTGAGCGGGGATCTTGCGATAGGGGAACGTCTGCCCAGTGCTCGCACACTCGCCCGTATGCACGGTATACACATGAATACCGTCATTGCTGCTTTTCAGGAACTGCAGGACCGCAACTGGGTTGAAGCTCGCCGGGGCAGTGGACTCTTCGTTCGAACTCAACATCCTGACAACGGGCTTGACTCAATCCTTACCACTGCAATTGCTGTAGCCAAGTCGTCTGGAATTGCACCAGAACAACTTCTCTCCCGCCTTCAGACTCTGCTCGAATCTACAGCCATTGAAACCGTCATAGTTCACGAACCAGAACCCCAACTGGCCGCCATTCTCTGTGAAGAAATACAGACTTCTCTGCAAGTTCCCGTCTCCCTTTCTGGAGATGGAAGGCATGCCATCACAGTGCACCTTGCCCATCGCGAAAGGCCACAGACCTCGGGGAGCACGATGGATCTCCGCCTTCGCAGTATTCCGGATTCGATCACAGGTCAGAGCCGCCCGAGTCCAGATCAGACCGTAACAATTGCTACAGCCTCGGATCTTTTTCGCCGTGGTGCCAGGGCCGTTCTGGCTGCCGTCGGGATCGATCCGGGCTGTATCCGGGATCTCGATACCCGCGAGTGCGATTGGGCGAATCGTCTCGACTCCAGGGGAATCCTCATCGTCGACCTCGTCACTGCAAGGCTAGTGCCGCAGACCCCAGGATTGAGGATCTTCCGAATCATCGCCGACGCTTCCCTCGAAGAGCTCAAGGCAAAATTCTAACCGTATGCCAGCGCCGGTCTACTTCGCGTCCCGCGTACACTCCACCTGCCACCGCGCCAACATAGGCTGGCAATGCCGCAACTCGGGGGACCCGAAAGGCGACTGCCCCAGCCAACATAAAGCCGCCTAGAAACCCAACCACTTTGCCTACGTTCCCATTGCCACGATAAGCCGCCTCACGAATCGCCGACTTTGGAATGGACGCTAGTCCTCCCGCGTAGAGCTTTCTGTTTGAAGACCTGCTCACCACAAACTTCGCCGCCTGTGTATCCACGCCAACCCAAGTCCCCTCGATCACCACATCCCCATCCAGGATGAGCCGCGCTTTTTCTTTCGCAAAGTAACCGGGGGCGTTCTCCCATTGGCAATAGTCCTGCGCGACTGCCGGTATGGAAAACGTCAAAAGGAAGAGGCCCCAGCCTAATAATCTGCTCATGAAGCAAACTTAGACGGGATCTCTTCCTCGTGACTTCAGCAATGTGTCACTTTGTGAAGTGCCACACTCTACTGACCGACCACAATGCTCAGATTCTGAGCATTGGATACACCGTCTACTGTCAGAGTAATTGCCTGGTCGCCAGGCGGTACGAAGGGCACCACCACATTAAATTGGTAAAGCCCGATGGTGGCTCCTACGACCCCGGCAAAAGTCACCTGCGCCACTGCCCCGCCGATGCGGAGTTCATAAGGCAGTGCGAGTGCCGACCCTTGCGCTGCAACAACACCCGCCTGCGTCGGTGGCGATGTAGGCCCACAACCTAACGCATAAATTGCAATCGTGTCGCCCGGCTTGGCGGGTTTGAATGCCACCCCTGCAAGCATCCCTTCCCGTCCAATGAAGGTTGTAAAGTCTGGCGTCAATGCCACAACATATTGCTTGCCATCGATCAAAAACTGAGGCACCGTCTGCAATGTCGGCGACAGGCGCGCCCGCGGCACCATCACGGTATTCGAGGTGCCTAGTGGTGTCTTCACCACCAGCGCCACCGGCCCGGTCGCGGTGTCCTCAGGCGTATTGATGTTGATCTGATTCGGGCTCACGTAATAGATGAATGCCGGTTTTCCATTTACCGTCACGCTGATGCCATCAAGTGAAGTTGGCGCGTTCACGCCGCTGAAATCGCTACCAGTCCAGAGCCGCGAAATCGTCGAAAAATTCTGGCCATACACCTCGACATAGGTGTTTGAAGAAAAGCCAGCCTTGCCGCCGAACGAAGTCAATACCGGGTTCTCGGTCCTCACTTGCGGCACCGGCGGGGGGCTCACCTTTCGGATCTTGTCGTTGCGCGTATCGGCGATGTAGAGGTTGCCGTTGGCATCGGTCGTCATGCCGGAAGGGAAGTTGAAGCGGGCTTGCAATGCTGGCCCACCATCACCCGTCACTCCCGCCAGTCCATTTCCGGCGTAGGTGGTAATAATCCCATTTGGTGCCACCTTGCGGATCTTTACGTCTTCCGCATCCGCAATGTAGATGTTGCCGTTTGCATCGAGAGCGACTCCGCTCACAGATTTCAACTGAGCCGCAACTGCTGGCCCGCCATCTCCTGAATACGCTGAGACCCCGGTGCCCGCAACAGTTGAAACCATTCCATTGGTTGCAATCCTCCGTACGCGCTTATAGCCATTGAGCCGGCCGTCCCCATCATCGCCAACGTAGATTGTGCCGTCGCGGGCAACTGCCATCCAATAGGCGTAGATGTCGGTTGCTGTAGCCAATCCGCCGTCGCCGGAAGCACTGACACGGCCTGTTCCTCCCACCGTTGTGATCACTCCCGCCGGGTTGATTCTGCGAATCCGGAAGTTGTTGAAGTCAACAAAGATCAGATTGCCGTTGCCATCAAAGGCAATGCTTGCGGGGCCATTCAGACGCGC
>CANGVB010000264.1 GCA_947456995.1 Bryobacteraceae bacterium
CCACATACAGATAATCTTGCTCCGCCCCACCCTCAATCCGCAACAACTTCCGCCTCAGCTCAACAAAATTCTCTTCCTCCTCCACCTTCCCAGCCCCACAACCCGGCAACTGCTCATTCTGCGTTTTGAAATACTCAAAGTCCTCGATCACCTCATCCCGCATCTCATCCGGCCCTCGCGCCGCAAAACTCCGCACCACCCCCGCAATCCCCTTCGCCTTCCCAAACTCCCGCCGCGACTGCGTCGCCCTGCGCAACCGCTGCACCAATTGCCGCCCCACCACCACCGCCCGCTCATCCTTCCAGTTGAGAACCAACTCGAGCCCCGCCTCAATCTCCACAGCAGACCGCAGCGTCGAAGCCGCCGCTTCAAACTCCCCCACCTCCATCGCCACCTTCAGATACCGCGAAGGGTCATCCACCACACGATGCTCACACCGTGCCACACTGCTCCGGGCCCGCAAAGGGAACGCCCCCACCCGGTACACCTGCCATGCCTCCACCAGAGCATCTTCAGGCCCACCAGCCCACCCCAGCGCCACCGGAAAGTCCTTCCCCTCAACACTACGATCCAGCCGCGAAGCCACCTCATAAGCCTCCCGAGCCACCGCCCGCGCCGCCTCATCCTTCAAATCAAACTCACGAATCAACCCCAGCATCACCCGCGACTGTATCAACGCCGGCAACTGCCGGTACTCGCGCAACTTCGCCGCAACCGCAGCATCGTCGGCAACCAGCAAAGGCATAAGTAGCAACCACACCATGCCGCTAGCTTAGCGCTCTACTGCATCGCAATCGAAATCGTCAAATCCCCACTCACCACAAACTTGGCATCCTGAAACTTCGGCGGCCCCATCTTGCCCTTGGCATCATTAGAAGCCCCCGTCCGCTCCTTCGGGATGCCAATGAAGTTCGTATCCATCTTGCCGTTCCCGTTTTCATCGTGATACACGGCCACGGCATAAGTCCCCGGCGCAACACCCTTAAATGTGAAAACAGCAACCCCCTGCACGATCTTCACCATCTGCTTGTCCTTCGACTTCGCTTCCTTCGTCGGATAAGCACCCGCATCATCATAAAGCGCAGCCATAGCCGAACCCTTATCGCTGTTAAATCCCTTGACGTTCACCGTCAAAGTAGCAGACTGCCCCAAAAGCCCCAGCCCCGCCAGAAGCAAACAAGCAAGCACTCGCATACTTAGCCCTTAGCCGCGCGAATCGCCGCCGTCAGCGCCGGCAGCACTTCAAACAAATCGGCACACATCCCGTAATCGGCCACCTCAAAAATCGGCGCATTCTCATCCTTGTTGATGGCCACAACAGTCTTTGCGCCCTTCATCCCCACCAGATGCTGAATCGCCCCCGACAAGCCCACGGCCACATAAAGCTTCGGTGCCACCGTCTGCCCGCTGCTCCCCACCTGGCGCTCCATCGGCAACCAGCCGTTATCGCAAATCGGCCGCGACGCCGCAATCTCCGCCCCTAGCGCCCCCGCCAGATCCTCGATCAACGAGAGATTTTCCTTCTCCTTGATGCCACGGCCCACACTCACAATAATCGGAGCCGCACTCAAATCCACAGCCCGAGCCGCCTCGCGAAACTTCTCTTCCGGCTTCTGTCTCGGCGCAGCGCCGGCAGCAGGCATCGCCTCAACCACAACACCCTCAGCCTCGCCAGCCCGGTAAGCCCCAGCCTGCAACGACAAAAACACCGGCTCACCCAGCGGCTTGATCTCGGCATTCATCTTGCCTTGAAACAACTGCCGCGTCACAAACAACACTCCACTATCCACCCGCAGCCGAATCACATCCGAAATCAACGACCGGTCAAAACGAGTCGCCAGCTTCGGCGCAAAATCCCGCACCTGATAGGTATGCGGAAACAGAACCACCTGAAATTGTTTCGTGCGAATCAGCTCAGCCAAACCATCGGTAAACCCATCCGCCGTGTACGTCCCACCGGGCTCCACGCTATGTACGCTAAGCCCCAGCTTGGCCCCAAGATCCACCGCAGCCGCCAGCGTCTCTGCCGAAAGCTTATGCCCTGCCTCAAGTACAGCTAGTATTCCGCTCACAGTACATGCACCTCGTTCTTGAGCTTCTCTACCAACTCAGCCACCGTCTTAACCATCTGCGTCTGCTTCGATTTCTGCGGCAGCGTCACACCCACCAACTCATAAGAAGCCACATGCGAAACACCCAGCTCCCCAGGCGTCAGCGTCTTCACTTCCTTCGTCTTGGCTTTCTTGATCCCCATCAGCGTCGCATAGCGCAGCTTCTTGATTCCCGATTGAATCGTCAGCACCGCCGGCAGCGGCATCCCCACATGCTGAAACCAACCATCCTCAAGCTCACGCTTCACCCGCAGCATCCCGCCCTCAATATCCACCTGCATGATGATCGTCGCATGAGGCAAGCCCAGCAACTCCGCCATCACCACACCAGCCTGTCCCGCGCCCACATCGTCCGATTGCAAACCAGTCAACACCAGATCCGGCGCTTCCGTCTTCACCGCAGCAGCCAGCAATTTAGCGGTCGCAAGCGTATCCCAATCGACGATATCGTCTACCGCAATATGAATCGCCCGGTCCGCCCCCTTGGCCAGAGCCTCACGAATTGTCGCACTGGCGCGATCCGGCCCGGCGCAAACAGCCACCACTTCTCCGCCATGCGCTTCCTTCAGCTGCAACGCTTCTTCAAGCGCATAAGCATCCGGCTCATTGATTTCGTATTCGAGGTTTGACTCGTCGATCCACTTGCCCGAGGCAGCGGCGGTCAAAAGAGAATCGCGAGCAGGTACCTGCTTGATCGCGACAAGGATCTTCATACTATTCAGCGTAGCGCTTGAAGATCAGGCACCCGTTGGTGCCGCCAAATCCAAACGAATTCGAGAGCACCGTATCAAGCTTCATCGGCCGCGCCGCATTCGGGATGTAATCGAGATCACAACCCTCATCCGGGTTCTCCAGATTCATCGTTCCAGGTGCAATCTGATCCCGAATCGCCATCACGCAAATGCCAGCTTCGAGCGCCCCAGCCCCACCCAGCAGGTGGCCCGTCTGCGCCTTGGTTGACGATACGGGAATCTGATACGCCCGCTCGCCCATCGCTGCCTTGAAAGCACGCGTTTCAATCACGTCACCGGCAGAAGTCGAAGTCGCATGGGCATTGATGTAATCAATCGAATCAGGGCCAATACCGGCATCCTTCATCGCATTCAGCATCACCCGCCGCGCACCATCGCCATCCTCGCTCGGAGAAGCCATGTGGAAGGCATCGCCCGACATCCCGTAGCCAATGATCTCGGCCAGAATATTCGCACCACGAGCCTTGGCATGCTCGAGTTCTTCAAGAATCAGAATCCCCGCGCCTTCGCCCACAACAAAGCCATCACGGTCTTTGTCCCACGGTCGCGAAGCACGTTCCGGGTCATCGTTACGCGTTGAGAGCGCACGCATTGCCGAGAAGCCGGCCACACTCAGCGGCGTACAAGCCGCCTCAGAGCCACCGGCAATCATCGCATCAGCATAGCCATGCTGGATCAAACGATACGAATCGCCCACACCATGCGCACCCGAAGTACAAGCCGTAGCAACAGCAGAATTCGGCCCCTTCGCGCCCGTACGAATCGAAACCTGGCCTGCAGCCAGATTCACAATCGAAGCAGGAATAAAGAAGGGAGAAACCTTACTCGGCCCCCCGGCCAGCAACTTCTCGTGTTCGCGTTCGATCACTTCGAAGCCGCCGATCCCGCTCCCGATGTACACACCAATCCTGTCGGCGTTATCGGGGGTGATTTTGAGGCCGCTCATTGCCAGCGCGTTGTCGGTTGCGGCAATCGCGAAATGCATAAAGCGCCCCATCTTCTTGACTTCTTTTTTGTCGATGAAGGCTGTGGGGTCGAAATTCTTCACTTCGCCGGCAATCTTCGAAGGGTGATTGACAGGGTCAAAAAGGGTAATGCGGGCAATGCCGTTCTTACCCTCCTGAATGGCCTTCCAAACCGCCTCGGTTTCGTTGCCAACGGAGCAGATCAACCCAATACCAGTAACTACAACACGTCGTGGCAAGGGGAACCGCCTCTTTTACTTTTTCTTTTTGGTGTCGATGTACTCGATGGCGGCCTTAACCGTCGTGAGCTTTTCAGCGTCTTCGTCGGGCACGTCGATGCCGAAGGCTTCTTCAAATGCCATGACTAATTCCACGATGTCGAGGGAGTCCGCGCCGAGGTCGTCCACGAAACTTGCCGTGTCGTCTACCTGAGCCTCGTCTACTCCGAGCTGCTCGACAATGATCTGTTTAACTTTTTCTCTTACGTCCATTGGATTCGATTCCGATTCTAGCAGAGCTATGCTGGGGGAATGAAAGCATTTCGAGCGATTCTTGTACTGGCTATCTCCGCCGTACTCCTCCCCGCTGCCCCCGCACGCAGTGAAAAAAGCGAAAAGAAGGGCTGGATTCAGGTCCAACTCACCGGTACCCCGCGTGAAATGGGCCGCCAGCACGGTCGAATTCTCTCCGCCGAGATCGCCGATGGCCTCAAAGCAATCCAAACCATCATCGTCCACGACACCAAGCGGGACTGGAACTTTTACCGCGACGCCGGCAAAAATATTCTCTGGCCCAAGGTAGAAACCCAATACCGCGAAGAACTCGAAGGCATCGCCGAAGGCCTCAAAGAGAAAGGCTCGAAGCTCGACCTCTGGGATGTAGTCGCCCTCAACGGCTGGATGGAACTCGCCTGGTATTACGTCCCGGCCTACAACAAAAAGCACGGCGTCCCCAACCCGCCCGCCGCCGTCGCCCCCGAGCACTGCTCCGCTTTCATCGCCACCGGCAAGTACACCAAGAACGGCAAAATCGTCATCGCCCACAACGCCTGGGTCGACTACGCCATTGGCGAGCGCTGGAATATCATCTTCGACATCCAGCCCAAAGACGGCATGCACATGATCATGGACGGCTACCCCGGTCTCATCCACTCCGGTGACGACTTCGGCATCAACACCTCCGGCATCGTCATCAGCGAAACCACCATCAGCGGATTTCAAGGCTTCGACGAAAAAGGCATCCCGGAATTCGTCCGCGCCCGCAAGGCTTTGCAATACGGCAAGTCAATTGACGAAGTAGTGGCCATCTTTAAAGACGGCAACAACGGCGGCTACGCCAACACCTGGCTAATCGGCGACAACAAAACCAACGAGATCGCCCGTCTTGAACTGGGCCTCAAAAACGTAACCCTCGAGCGAACCCGCGACGGCTACTACGCCGGCTCCAACTTCCCCAACAACCCCAAGCTCCTCGCCGAAGAGACGGTCGACTTCAACCCCAACGATCTCTCCAATTCCGCCATGGCCCGCAAGGTCCGTTGGGAAGCAATCCTCGAGGAGAACAAAGGCAGCATCGACATCAAGCTAGCCCAGCGCTTCATGGCCGACGGCAAAGATTCTTTCGACAAGAAAGACGCCCCCAGCGAGCGAAGCCTCTGCGGCCGCATCGACCTCTCAGCAAGAGGCAGCGCCGGCTGGCAGCCCCCCTTCGGCCCCGCAGGAGCCGTGCAGAACAAGGCAGCCGATGCGAGCATGATCGACAGAATGGCCCTCTCAGCAGCCTACGGCCCCCAGTGCGGCCCAGACTTCAAAGCTGCCGATTTCCTCAAGGCCCACCCCGAATTCAACTACCAGAAAGATGTACTAAAAGATATGCCAAGCCAGCCTTGGGTCGAGTTCAAATCGATTCGATAAATATTTTCGAGAAGCAGTAACGAAGCCGCCCCGAACATCGACTTCCTTACATATCCCCGTTACGAAGGCGGATGCCTTGAAACTCTACCCCGGGTTTCTTGACATCCGCCGCCTCCTTTTTAGGCG
>CANGVB010000265.1 GCA_947456995.1 Bryobacteraceae bacterium
AAATGCATCTTCACCCGTGGGTCCTAAGCGTAGTTCCCTCCAAACACCTGCGCCAAGTCCTCGAACAAGCTGGCAAACAAACAAACACACCCACCCGCCTCATCAGCGCCACCAAAGGCATCGAAGCCCACACCTTCGCCCGCATGTCAGAAATCGCTGAGCAATGCTTCCCCGGCACCCCGGCTGTCTTAACCGGCCCCACCTTCGCCCGCGAAGTCGCCGCCGGCGAGCCCGCCGCCATGGTTATCTCCAGTCGCGACGAAAGCTTCGCCCAGCAAATCCAAACCGCCTTCACCGGCGGCAACCTCCGCTTCTACACCAACGATGACGTAGTAGGCGTAGAACTCGCAGCCGCTCTCAAGAACATCATCGCCATAGCCGCAGGTGCAATCGAAGGCCTCCATCTCGGCTCCAACTCCACCGCCGCCCTAATCACCCGAGGCCTTGCCGAAATCAGCCGCCTCGTAGTAGCAAGAGGCGGCAAAGCCTCCACCGTCTCCGGCCTAGCCGGCCTCGGAGACCTCGTCCTCACCTGCACCGGCCAACTCAGCCGCAACCGCCGCGTCGGCATAGAACTCGCCAAAGGCCGCAACCTCTCAGGCATCCTCAGCGACACAAAGATGGTAGCCGAAGGAGTCGAAACAACAGCCGTCGCACTCAAGCTAGCCGAACTCCACAACGTCGAGATGCCAATCACCCAGGCAGTCCAGGCCATGCTCATGGGCCAACCAGCCCCCGAAGCCCTCCGTCAGCTCATCAGCCGCGCCCCACGCAGCGAAACCAACTAAAGCCGCTTCCACTCCCGCCACGGCAATTTCCCCAAAACATAAAGAGGCTGAATTGTTTCCGCCGCTGGCACACCCGCTATCCCAAGCGCAGCATCAAACGTCCTGCGATGCAGCGTCCCAAACATTCGGTCCCAAACGCTCAGCACAATCCCGTAATTCCCCTTCTGCCCAGCCATCTCAATGGAGTGATGCGGCCGATGCAAACCCGGCGTCATCAGCACCCACTGCAGCAACGCCTCCACCCGCACCGGCAACGCCACATTGGCATGAACAAAGTAATTGGAAGCAATCCCCAAAAACTGTAGACCCACCACAGCACCAACACTCGGCTGCAACAGCCACACCAGACCCAGCATCACGCTCTGGTCCCAGACTCCCTCAACAGGATGAAATCGCAAACCAGTAGACGCATCCATATCCGGGTCAGAGTGATGGATCGAATGCCAAATCCAAAGCACACCAAATCGGTGCATGCCCCAATGCGAGCACCACAAACAAAAGTCTTGAACCAGAAAGAAAGGAAGAAATCCTGTCTGCCCGCCAAGCGAATCAGCCAGCCCAATCGCACTAAGCCTCAAGGCAAAGTTCACAATCAGGCCCATGCCCACCCATAAACCAAAATGCAACGCCCAGCGGCGCGCAACAGACAGTCGAAAAACAGAAAGCGGCTGGCGCATTTCCCACACGCCAACCGCAATCAAAGCTACAACAGTGAACGGGCCGAGATACTGCTGCCAATCCACAATCATGAATTCGAAACTACTTCTTCTTACCAAACCGGTTGCGCGCATACAGCAATGCGCCAAGTCCCGCACCCATCATCAGGTAGGTGCTCGGTTCTGGAACGGCAGAAACCGCAGAGCCAAACACAAACGAAGTCGTGGCAAACAAACCAAGGGCGATACGAAGCATAAAACAATTCTCCTATTAAATGTTTTGGCCTAAGCCTTGGGGCTGATCTTACCACAACACAGGCACTCTGCTTTTCTCTAGATCATTGCGCTTCTCGTAGGCACCCACAAATCCGTCCACGCCAGCTTCAATGCATCAATCATTTCCAGCCCAAACTCACTCCGCTTCAAATCATTCGCCGCACTATTCCCAGTGCCAAGCACAAACTTACAACCCGCCTCCTTCGCCATCCTCAAAAACGCCACGCTAGGCAGCCGGTAGCGATCATTCATCTCAATCGCCACCTTACCCGCAACCGCCGCATCCACAATCCGCCGCATCCGCGCCGCAGTCCACAGCCGCGCATGGTCCTTGGCTATAACATCGGGCAAGAAAGTAGGAATGGCCAGAATATCCATCGGAGTCTTCGTCAGCAAGTACACCGTCCGCTCCACCAACTCATCCACAAACGCATCCGCATTCGCAATCGGCCCGATATCCTGCGGCCGGTAAAGCCGCGTCCATCGCCCGCGATCATCCGTCCAGATCATCCCATCGTTAAAGATAAAGTCCACCCGATCCGTCACCTTCGAGCTAAAGATCTTCATCCAGTCCGCCCCCTCAGCCTGCATCCCCACATAAGCCGCATGGCCCTTCACGCTATCGATAAACCCAAGCGCACCAGCCTCCGTGTTGTACTGGCTCTGCCGCCCGCAATTCGCCGCAATCCCGTAATAAATCCCATCCCGCTTGCTCTTCTCCAAAGCCTCCTTCACCCCAAGCCCCGGCTTCAAATGCACATGCCAATCCACCAGCGGATAATTCTTCGCCCCAAGCGCGATGATCTTGCGATAAGTCTCATCCACCTCAGGCAGCGGCCCCGGCGTCGCCTCGTTATCCCCAAGCGCCCTCACCCGCAACCCGCGAAACTGCACCACCGATCCCGCGTCATGACACTGCAGCGCAAACAGCCCCTCCCCAAGAAACCGCCCCGTCTCCTGCGTCGGCGGCAACACCGGCTCAGCCGGCTCCGTATAATCCACCGTCAACATCCCGTTCACCCGCACCTGTACATTCTTCCCCCGCACCGCAATCGCAATCCGAAACCACTCGTTGTCCCTTACCAACTGCTGCGGCACATTCCGCATCGAATACAAAGACCCCGTCCGCTTCCGCTCCCTGTACGTCCCCTCCCCCAGCGCCGTATTGTTCACCTGAACCTCAAACCCCTTCTTCGGAAACCCACCCTCCTGAAACGCAGTATGAAAATAAATACCGGAATTGCACCCCGGCCGCGTCAGCACCTCCCCCTCAAACTCAAAATTCTTGAAACTCCGGGAAGTGTAAAAGAGATGAGAAGCCGGCCCAGACCCCACCAGATGCCCATCCTTCACCGTCCAGGACCCCGGATTCCCGCCCGCCTTCCACCCGTCCAGAGTCGATCCATCAAACAAATCCATCCACCCAGTCGCCCCGGAAACGATAGCAGCAGAGGCTGTAGCAAGGAACATGCGTCGGTTTTGCATGCAACCACGTTATAATAAGAAACTCCCGCTTGATCAACGTAAGTTCCGTATCCATGCGCTTCGGCGCCAAAATTCTATTTGAAGACGTCACCACTGCTTTCCAGCCCGGAAGGCGGTATGGTCTTACTGGCCCGAACGGTGCTGGCAAGTCGACATTCTTGAAGATTCTCACCGGCGAAATCGAACCCACCAAGGGCTCGGTCAGCCGCCCGCGCAAAGTCGGAATCCTCAGACAGGATCAATTCGCTTTCGATAATTACCGCGTCCTCGACACGGTAATCATGGGCAACGCCCCCCTCTGGGCTGCCCTCACCGAACGCGACGCCCTCTACGACAAAGACCCCGCCACCCTCACCGATGACGACGGCATGCGTCTCGGCGAGCTCGAAGGCGTGGTCGGCGAAGAAGGCGGCTACACCGCAGAATCCGACGCCGCCATCCTCCTCGACGGCCTCGGTGTCGAATCCGAAGTCCACGAGCGCAAAATGGGCGAGCTCCAGGGCGGCCAAAAAGTCCGCGTACTCCTCGCACAAGCCCTCTTCGGCAACCCCGCCGCCATGCTCCTCGACGAACCGACAAACCACCTCGATCTCGACAGCGTCCACTGGCTTGAGGATTACCTCAACAAATTCGAAGGCACCCTCATCACGATCTCCCACGATCGTCACTTCCTCAACAACATCTGCACCCACACCGCCGACATCGACTACAACACGATCATCACCTACACCGGTGGTTACGACGACATGGTGCTGGCCAAAACCCAGATCCGCTCCCGCATCGAAGCCGACACGGCCGAGCGCCAAAAGAAAATCGCCCAGCTCAACGAGTTCATCGCCCGCTTCTCCGCCGGTACTCGCTCTGCTCAAACCACCTCGCGTAAGAAGGAAGTCGAGCGCCTCCAAAGCTCAGAACTCGCCCGCTCCAACATCCAACGCCCCTTCATCCGCTTCCAGATCAAGCGCCCCTCCGGCCGCACTCCCCTCGAGTTCAAGGGCCTCTCCAAGAGCTACGACGATCTGAAAGTCTTCGAAAACTTCGAATCTCTCATCAGCCGTGGCGACAAAGTCGCCGTCATGGGCAGAAACGGCGCAGGCAAAACCACCCTCCTGCGTTCGCTCCTCGCCAATGCCCCCATGCTCGCAAGCCACCACGAAGACAAGTTCACCATCAACAGCGGTAACGTCATCTGGGGCCACGAAACCAGCGTCGGCTACTTCGCGCAAGATCATTCCGAAACCATCGAACACGGCATGAACTGCATCGACTGGCTCCGCCAGTACGACATGGAAGCTTCCAACGAAGAACTCCGCGGCCTCCTCGGCCAAATGCTCTTCTCCGGCGAAGACGCTCTCAAGCCCACCAAAGCCCTATCCGGTGGCGAAGCGGCCCGCCTGATCTTCTGCCGCCTCATGCTCCTCAAGCCCAACGTCCTGGTCTTCGACGAACCCACCAACCACTTGGACCTCGAATCCATCAACGCACTCAACCAGGCCCTGCAGAAGTTCGACGGCACCGTCATCTTCGTCACCCACGACGAAGACCTCCTCGACGAATCAGCAACCCGCATCTGGCACGTCCACAACGGTCGCATCGACGATTTCAAGGGTCCCTACTCCGAATTCATCGCTCAAAAGAAATAGCGCGAAGCAGTTTGGGTTAAGGGGAAACAACGGGGCGGGAAGGACAGGTAAAACCCGGAGTGTTGGGGTGTATGGAGGGATAAACACCCCAATACTCAACGGGTCAAAGTGGTTACAAAGAACCACCACCTATGAGTACTAGTTTCTCTCCACTTTTTTCGGGATGCAAGCGAAAAATATGGAAAACCGTAATATTCTCGAAACATGCTCAGACGAAGCTTCCTCGCCAGCACCGCCGCACTCACCCTCCAGGCTGCACCTAAACCCAACGTTATCATCATCTTAGCCGATGATCTTGGCACCGGAGACGTCGCCTGCTACTCGCCTGAAGCTAAGGTCCGCACCCCAAATTTAGACAAACTCGCCCGCCAGGGAATGCGCTTCACCGACGCCCATTCCCCCTCTGCCGTATGCACTCCTACCCGGTACGGGTTACTAACGGGCCGTTACTCCTGGCGCAGCCGCCTTAAATCTGGAGTACTAAACGGCTACTCACCCAACCTCATCGAAGACAAGCGCCCCACCATCGCCAGCCTCTTCCAGCAGAACGGCTACCGCACCGGCGGCTTCGGCAAATGGCACCTCGGCCTCGGCACAACAGACCCCGTCGACTTCACCAAAGACTTCTCCCTCAGCCCCCTCAACCACGGCTTCGACGAATACTTCGGCATCCCCGCCTCCCTCGACATGCCACCCTACCTCTACTTCGATGGCAAGCGCGCCACCGCCCACCCCACCAACAAAATCGCCGACAACGGCGAAGTCAAACGCGGCCCCTACTATCGCGGCGGCCCCATCGCCCCCGGCTTCGTCATGGACGAAGTCATGCCCAAAATCACCGAGCGAGCCATCAACTTCGTAAAGCAACCCGGCCCATTCTTCTGCTACGTCCCCCTACCCGCTCCCCACACTCCCTGGGTCCCCACCAAAGAATTCCAGGGCCGCAGCGCAGCCAAGCTATACGGCGATTTCGTAGAACAAGTCGACGATTGCATCGGCC
>CANGVB010000266.1 GCA_947456995.1 Bryobacteraceae bacterium
ACGGTAGACGCGCTGATGAAGCTCGACCTGCCGGCAGGCGTGGACGTCGAAATTAAAGCTTTCGGCAAGAAGTAGAAAAGTTTTTAGGAATCCGCAGTTTGACCTTCGTGGTTAGAACCTGGAGAGGTTGGCAATGAGCCCAGGAATTTTAGGTAAAAAAATCGGCATGACGCAGATCTTCCGCGCCGATGGGCAGGTGGTGCCTGTCACATTGGTGAAGGCCGGTCCATGCGTGGTCGTACAGCGCAAGACGCCTGCTACTGACGGTTATGACGCCATTCAGGTTGGCCTGATGGAATACGTCAAACCAGCCCGGATCAACAAGCCCGAGACGGGCCACCTGAAGAAGGCTGGCGCGGACGGGGTCCGCTATAGTCGCGAGTTCAAATTGAACCGTGGCAACGGCGACTTCAAGGCTGGCGACAAGATCACCGCTGAAGACTTCAAGCCCAAAGAGATCATCGATGTAATCGGTATCTCAAAGGGTCGCGGTTTTCAGGGTGTGGTCAAGCGTCACGGCTTCCGCGGCGGTCCTGGCGGCCACGGTTCGATGTTCCATCGTGCCCCTGGTTCGATTGGTGCGTCGAGCTTCCCCTCGCGTGTCTTCCCAGGCATGCGCATGGGCGGCCACATGGGCACAGACCAGGTGACCGTACGCAACCTTGAAATCATCGAGGTCGATGCCGAAGAGAACGTGATCATGGTGAAGGGCGCGCTCCCAGGAGCCAATGGCTCTTACGTTATGATCCGTCGTACAAAGGCGAGGGGCTAACACGATGCCTACCGTAGACGTAATCAATCTCGAAAACAAAGTAGTGGGTTCGCTCGAGTTGGCAGCCGAAGTATTTGGCGCCGATGTCAACGAGCACCTTCTGTATGAATCCGTCCGGCACTACATGGCTGGACAGCGCAAAGGCCTTGCTGCAACCAAAACCCGTCACGAAGTGGCCGGTAGCGGCAAGAAGCTCTGGAAGCAGAAAGGCACCGGTCGCGCCCGCATGGGTAGCATCCGTGGGCCACTGTGGCGTCATGGCGGCACAACGCATGGTCCGCAGCCCCGCGACTACAGCTACCGCCTCAACAAGAAGATGGTTCTGGGCGCACTGCGCTCAGCCTTGACCGCCAAGCTGCGCGACGGCGAATTGCGCATCGTTGACGGCTTTACCCTGGCCGATGCCAAGACGAAGAATTTTGCCGGCACCCTCGGTAAGTTGAAGGCTGAGAAGACCGTTCTTCTCGTCGAAAACGCCGAAAACCGCAACCTGACGCTGGGCTCACGTAACATCCCGGGAGTCAAGCTGGTGAGCACCAAGAATGTCACCACTTACGACATCCTGAAGTACAAAGATGTTCTGGTGAGTAAGTCGGCTGCCGAGAAATTGTCGGAGGCCCTGAAGTAAATGACTTTATTTGATGTAATTACGCGTCCGATTGTCACCGAAAAAGGTGTCATGAAGAAGGACGGCGAGCGCACCCTGTGCTTTGAAGTAAAGCCGGCCGCCACCAAGACCCAGATCAAGCAGGCTGTTGAGAAAATCTTCAAGGTCAAGGTTGAAGAAGTTCGTACCGTGATCAACGAAGGCAAGCTTCGTCGCCGTGGCAAATTCGCAGCCTACGGCTCGGATTGGAAGAAGGCCTACGTGAAACTCAAGAAGGACCAGAAGGTCCCTGAATACTCCGAGGTCGTCTAATGCCGATTAAAAGTTATCGTCCCTTTACTCCCACGCGCCGCTTCCGTACGGTAGTTACGCGTGAGGACATCACCAAGCAGACGCCGGAGAAGAGCCTCACCAAAGGTAAGGTAAAGTCAGGCGGCCGTAACTCAACGGGCCGTACGACGATGCGCTTCCGTGGCGGTGGTAACAAGACCTCCTACCGCGAGATCGACTTTAAGCGCGACAAGGCCGGCATTCCGGCAACCGTGGCTTCGGTAGAATACGATCCGAACCGCACCGCGCGCATCGCCCTGCTCAACTATGTTGACGGCGAAAAGCGCTACATTATCGCCCCTGTAGGCCTCAAAGTGGGTTCGAAGATCATGAGCGGGCCGGAAGCTGACATTCTCGTCGGCAACGCCCTGCCGCTCAAGAACATCCCCGCAGGTACGATCGTCCACAACATCGAACTGCGTCCTGGCAAGGGTGCCCAAATGGCACGCACCGCCGGAGCCCAGGCTCAGGTTGTGTCGAAGGAAACCGAATATTGCTTACTTAAGTTGCCTAGCGGCGAAGTACGCAAGGTGCTGATCGATTGCTACGCAACGATTGGTCAGGTCGGCAATCTCGATCACGAAAATCAGACACTCGGCAAGGCTGGTCGCAGCCGCTGGGTTGGCAAGCGTCCCCATAACCGCGGCGTCACAATGAACCCGGTTGACCACCCGCACGGTGGCGGTGAGGGTCGTACATCCGGTGGTCGTCACCCGGTAACGCCTTGGGGTCAGCCCACGCGTGGATTCAAAACCCGCAACAACAAGCGTACCGACAAGATGATTGTCAAACGGAAGCAGAAGAGCTAGGGAACAGGTAAGAAGATAATATGGGCCGTTCACTCAAAAAAGGACCGTTCGCCGACGAACACCTGATCGTAAAACTCGAGGCCATGAATAGCCGGGACGAGAAAAAGGTTCTAAAGACCTGGTCTCGCCGCTCGACGATCATGCCTTTGTTCATCGGTCACACCCTCGCCGTCCACAATGGTAAGAAGTTTATCCCGGTCTATGTGACCGAAAACATGGTTGGCCATAAACTGGGCGAATTTTCACCGACGCGTACCTTCAAGGGTCACGTGGCGAAATCCAAGTCCAACGAAAAAGGCAAATAGGACTGAATCATGATAGCCAAAGCAGAAGCCCGTTACGTCCGCGTGAGCCCGCAGAAATGCCGTCTGGTGATCGATTTGATCCGTGGACTCAATGCCGGCGAGGCAATCAATTTGTTGAAGATGACGAACAAGCGCATGGCGCCGGTCGTCGAAAAGCTCTTGCGCAGCGCCATCGCTAACGCCGAGAACAAGAACAGCAACGTTGACGTCGACAACCTGACGGTAAGTGAAGCATACGTAAATGAAGGCCCGCGCATGAAGCGCATCCGCCCTGCTCCGATGGGCCGTGCCTATCGTTACCAGAAGAGGATCGCGCACATTGTGGTCAAGGTTTCCGACGGCGTTGCCGCCGAAGTCAAGGCTGAGGCATAAGGAAAAAAGCGAATGGGTCAGAAAGTACATCCCTTTGGATTCCGTCTCGGGGTCACCAAAACCTGGAAGAGCCGCTGGTTTGCCAAGCAAGACTACGCCAAGCTTCTGTTTGAAGATCTCGAACTGAAGGAATCGCTGCGCAGCCGCTTGAAGAGCGCTGGCGTGAGCTCGATTGAAGTCGACCGTCCTGGCAACAAACTTCGCATCACGATCCGCACCTCGCGTCCCGGTATCATCATCGGCCGCAAGGGCGCTGAAATCGAAAAGCTGAAGCAGGATCTGGCCAAGAAGACCAAGCGCGAAGTTTTTATCGACATTCAGGAAGTTCACAAACCTGAGCTCGATGCTCAGTTGGTGTCCGAGTCGATCGCCCTTCAGCTCGAAAAGCGCGTAGCATTCCGCCGCGCGATGCGTAAGGCTGTCGACAGCGCCCAGCGCTTCGGCTGCAAAGGCATCAAGGTTCGCGTCAGCGGCCGCTTGAACGGCGCAGAAATCGCCCGCACCGAATGGTATCTCCATGGTCAGTTGCCGCTGCATACCCTGCGTGCCGACATCGACTATGGTTTTGCTGAAGCCAACACAACCTACGGTGTGATTGGCGTCAAGTGCTGGATCTACAAGGGTGACATTGGCGAAGGCCAGCGTCGGGTTATGTTGCGCAACGACAACGAGCCGCAACCACGCCCCAAGCGCGACAATCGCGATCGTGACCGCCGTCCTGGTGGAGATCGTCCTGGTGGCGATCGTCCGCGTGGTGCCTACGAGCCCCGCGGTGAAGGCCGTGGCGCTGATGGCCGCGCCCGTACCGAAGCAGCAGTGCCTCCCGTGGCAGATGCTGGTGTTGTGGTAACAGCTCCTGAGGTCCCTTCGGTAATCAAGAGCGGTGGCCCGATTCTACCCCCGATGGCTCCCCCTGCTCCAAACTGGAAGCAGGAAATGAACGCCGAGTCGGGCGAGCCCCAGGTGGAAGCCGTTGTGGAGCCAGTTGTTGAGTCCGCTCCCGAAGCTGAAAAGCCGGCTGAGTAACTAGAGAAGCCACAGAAGATTTTTCAAAAGAGGAACACGACCTATGTTGATGCCAAAGAAAGTCAAGTACCGCAAACAGCAGCGCGGCCGCATGCGCGGTATGGCTCATCGCGGCTCCAGTGTGGACTTCGGCGAATACGGCCTGAAGGCAATGGCTTGCGGTTACATCACGAATCGCCAGCTTGAAGCTGCCCGTATCGCAATGACGCGCCACATCAAGCGCGGCGGCAAGGTCTGGATCCGGATTTTCCCGGATAAGCCAGTCACCAAGAAGCCGGCCGAAGTCCGAATGGGCTCCGGTAAGGGTGCTCCGGATGGCTGGGTTTGCGTAATCCGCCCTGGCAAAATTTTGTTTGAGATGGAAGGCGTGTCGCTTGAAATCGCTACCGAAGCCATGCGTTTGGCGGCAATGAAGTTGCCGATCAAAACCAAGCTTGTGTTGCGTTCGGCGGTATAGGCAGTAAGCGTAAGGAACACGAACAATGAAAGCTGAACAAATTCGCGGCCTCGATGAGGCTGAACTTAAAAAGCAACTGGCCGAAGGCAATGAGAACATGTTCCGTTTGCGCTTTCAGATGTCCATGGGCCAGATGGAAGGCATCAAGAAGCTGCGCGAGCTCAAGAAGGATCGTGCACGCATTCTGACCGTCATGCGCCAGACCGAACTGGCCGCCAAAAAGGAAGGCAAGTAGCCAATGGCCGAAGAAGTCGTCAAGACCCCCAATAAGCAGGAAAAGGTCGGTGAAGTAGTCTCGACCAAGATGGCAAAAACGATCGTGGTCGAAGTCACCCGTAAGGTACAGCACCCGCTGTATAAGCGAATTTTGACCCGTCGCAACAAGTTTTACGCCCACGACGAAGAGGGCAAGGCTAAGCAAGGCGATCAGGTTCGCATCATCGAGAGCCGTCCCTTGAGCAAGTTGAAGCGTTGGGAACTGAAAGAAGTACTGCGTGCCGCAGTTCGCATTCAGATCCAGGATGAGCCCTCAGCCGAGCGTCTTGCTCGTGCCGCAGCGGCCAAGAAGAAGAACAAGTAGGCTTAAGCCAAACTGTTCGAGAGATGTTTTAAGAGAGCTACGGAGAATACGCAATGATTGGGATGAGAACAATGCTGGAAGTGGCGGACAACAGTGGCGCCCGCAAGCTCCAGTGCATTCTGCCGCGCGGCGGCGATAAAGGCAAAACAGCCGGTTTGGGCGACATCATCACGGCCAGCGTCAAGGAAGCAGCTCCCGACTCGTCAGTGAAAAAGGGTAAAGTAGTACGTGCGGTTATCGTCCGCATGCGCAAGGAAGCCCGCCGCAAGGACGGAACCTACATTCGCTTCGATTCAAACGCCGCTGTGCTGGTGAATGAACTTGGTGAACCGGTAGGCACGCGTGTGTTCGGCCCGGTGGCACGTGAACTGCGCGACAAGAAATTTATGAAGATCGTTTCTCTTGCTCCGGAGGTCGTGTAGTTATATGGCTTCCCTCAGCAAAATGAATGCCTCTGAGAAGGCAGGAATCCCGAAGCGGATTCGTATTAAAAAAGACGACATGGTGAAAGTGCTTGTTGGCAAAGACAAGGGCAAGACCGGAAAAGTGCTTGAAGTAAATCACGATCTCGGCCG
>CANGVB010000267.1 GCA_947456995.1 Bryobacteraceae bacterium
AAGGCGTCCAGCGCGCCATGATCGACGGTAAGCCTTCACCCACAAGCTCCCCCTTCGGTAAGGGCCTTGCCCAACTCGCCGAAAAAATGGGCGGCGCAGCAGATCCACCCAAGGCCTCCAAGAGCAGCTCCTCCTGGGGCGGACTCCTCAATCTCTTCTCCCGCACCTCCAGCTAAACTGAAGGTTTGCCCGATCTAGACACCAACTCTGCCCGAGACTACCTCGCCCACCGATTGGCCCTCCCCCCAGAGGCCATCCAGGTCGAAGAACTCCTCGGCGGCGTATCCAATCTCGTCTTCCGTGCCCAAATCGAAGGCCGTCCAGACCTCATCCTCAAGCAATCGCTGGCGAAACTCCGCGTCAAAGAAGACTGGTACAGCGACCGCACCCGCATCTTCCGCGAAATCGACGCCCTCACCCTCCTGGCCCCTCTAGCCCCCAAAGACAGCCTCCCCACCGTCCTCTTCGAAGACCGCGACAACTTCCTCTTCGCCATGTCCGCAGCCGCTCCAGACGCTCCCACCTGGAAAGAAAACCTCCTCGCCGGCATCACCCAATCCACCCTGGCTATTCAAGCCGCACAACTCCACTCTGTCTTCCTACAGCCACACTCCTTCAACCATCACTTTGCCGGCCTCGACCTCTTTGACCAGCTCCGTCTCGACCCCTACTACCGCTTCACCGCCACCCGCCACCCAGACCTCAAACCCCACTTCGACCGGGCCATCGAGCAATCCCGCACGCAACTCCATGCCCTCACCCATGGCGACTGGTCCCCCAAGAACTTCCTCGTCAATCCCGGCCCCACACTCTTCTCGATCGATTACGAAGTGATCCACCTCGGTGACCCCAGCTTCGACGTCGCCTTCCTCCTCAATCACTTCCTGCTCAAAGGCTGGCACCGCGCACGCACCCGAGCCCAATACGCCGGCCTTGCCCTCGACTATTGGCGTAACCTCACCCACAGCTTTGACTGGCTCGAAGCCTCCACCATCCGCCACCTCGGCTGCCTCCACCTCGCCCGTGTCGACGGCAAATCTCCCGCCGAATACCTAAGACCACCAGAACAAGCCCAGGTCCGCCGCTTCGCCCGAGACCTTATCCAGAACCCACCCCCCACCATCGCAGAAGTATTTGAAATGCAAGCAGAGGCTTTCCATGAGTAACCCCACCATCCAGTCCATTCGCGCCTTCGAAGTCCTAGACAGCCGCGGCCGCCCCACCGTCGAGGCCCACGTCCACCTCAGCAACGGCATCACCGCAACCGCCCAGGCCCCCTCCGGCGCATCTACCGGCCTCAGTGAAGCCCACGAGCTGCGCGACGGCGACAAAGTCCGTCACAACGGTCTCGGCGTCCAAAAGGCGGTCCACAACGTCAACACAGAAATCGCGAAAGCCCTCCACAGCCAGAACCCCCTGGATCAAACAGCAATCGATCAAACCATGATCGATCTCGATGCCACCCCCAACAAATCCCGCCTCGGCGCAAACGCAATCCTGGCCGTCTCCTGCGCCACCGCAAGAGCCGCCGCAGCACTCACCAATCAGCCCCTCTGGCGCTACCTCGCCGCACACCGCCAGCCCATCCTCCCGCTCCCCATGGTCAACATTCTCAGCGGCGGCCTTCATGCTGCCAAGGCCATGGAGTTCCAGGATTTTCTAGCCATCCCCCAGGCCGCAGACTCCTTCCGCCAGGCCATGGAATGGATCACCACGATCCATCGCAAAACCCGCGAGATCCTCGAAGAACAAGGCGCCTACTTCACCGGTGTCGCCGACGAAGGCGGCTGGGGCCCCAAGCTCAAAACCAATGAAGAAGCCCTCAGCGTTTTAACCCAGGCCATCGAGCGCTCGGGGCTGCAACCCGGCACACAAGTCACGATTGCCATCGACGTAGCAGCCTCCCACTTCTACGAAGCCAACCAATACCAGCTCCACTCAGAACAGCGCCACCTCAACGCAGCCGAGTTCATAGACCTGCTAGCCACCTGGTGCAACAAGTATCCGGTAGTCTCCCTCGAAGACGGTCTCGAACAAAACGCCTGGCAAGACTGGCCCACTCTAACCGCCAAGCTAGGCCACAAGGCCCAAATCATTGGCGACGATTTCCTCACCACAAATCCAACGCGCCTCACCCGTGCCATCGAAGCAAAAGCCGCCAACGCCGTCCTCGTCAAGATGAACCAAATCGGTACTCTCACCGAAACCTTCGAAGTAATCGACAAAGCCAGAGCAGCCAACTGGCGCGCTGTCATCAGCGCCCGCAGCGGAGAAACCGAAGACGCCTTCCTCTCAGACCTGGCAATCGCATCAGGCATGGCCCAACTCAAAGTAGGCTCCATCACCCGCTCCGAGCGCCTCGCCAAATACAACCGTCTCCTGGTGCTCGAGCAAACCGAAGAGATCCCCCACTGGTCCCACGCCAAACACCTTCTCCCGGCTTAGGCGAAAACAAAGACTCATATGAAAAAGACAGTGATTCGTGTGGCGCTGGTTGCTTTAGCGCTCCTGATGGTCCCATTGGTCGCCTCGCAACTGGTGGAAGGTTGGAACTGGCCTCCAGGGGCTTTTGTCTTTACCTATGTCCTTTTCTTTTTGACAGGCATGGCATATGCGCTGATCGCTCGCACGATGAACACCTGGGCCTACAAAGCAGCCGTAGCACTGGCACTGGTCGCAGGCTTCATCCTCGGCTGGTCCACCATGGTTCATATGTCCGAAACGGAAAATCCACTGAATCTTGTCTACTTCGGAGTGCTCGCCGTTGGGGCTATCGGGGCCGCACTGGCCAGACTTGAAGCCCGAGGTATGGCAAAGGCCTTGTTCGCAATGGCTGCCGCGCTCTCGGCAGCATTTGTGATAACGCAGACTTTAAATTCAGACACGCCAGCAGGGCCTGTCTGGAACATCGGAGTGATGCACGGCGGCTTCGTGCTCTTGTTTACTACAGCTGGCTTGCTCTTCCGTCGAGCCAGTCTGAACGCATAGTCTGCTCTCTACTCCAGAACGTTAATCCAGCCGCGGCACGTCGCCGTCCCGCACCCGCACTTCACCTTCTCTTGATTCTTCCCAAAGTGATAATCGAGAGACAACTCCTCACCCTTCTCGATATCCCGCAACGCAAAATAAAACACCCGACGCTTCAGAATCCGCGACTCCAGACTCGGCTCGCACGTATGATTCACAAACTCCGCCCCGCTACCGCCCACGGCCCCATCGATATACCAATAAGGATCAATCGTAAACAGGCAGTGAATCTGATTCGACTCAGACCGCTTCTTCCCCTCTTTGCGGCTCACCAACTCGCCCGTATACTCCATCACCTTCTTGCCTTTAGGAATCGCCTCAAGCGCAAACACCCCCCAGCGGTGAATCTTGCTTGGCCTTACCTCAAGCTGAAAGTTGCAATGCTCCGGTTTCAATTGGGGACGTGCAACGCCCCCGCTCTTGGATTTCATTCGGTGCTTTAAAAATCGTCTTCGGTTGACGAGGCTTTCTTGCCTTTACGGCGCATCACAATGATCACAACGCACAATACCGCGAGTGCGCCAGCAACCAATCGAACTGTCATATCATCCATGGATATCCTCCTAAACTGTCCAAATAGGCTTCTAGGCTACTAAAACATTTCCACGCTGGCAACTTGCATTTGCCCACAGACGTCCTATAATTGCAGAAATCCTCTTTTGAGGACGATATGTTTAGCGAGGTTCAAATGGATATTGTAGGCGAACGCAAATTCGTTGAAATTCCGGGCGACCGTACGCACGAGCTACCCCCGTTGTTAGTCCGCTCGACCCCCGTCAAGCGCCTGGACAAAATGATGCACATGGCTTCCGATATCGTCTCCTCCGACGATGTCCTTACTAACATGCCCCTGCTCGATCCCAAGCTCCAGCTCGAATTCGAGCGCCGCCGCATGGATCTGGCTCTCAACCTGGTAGACCAATACCAGACCTTCATGCACACCTGGGCCTGGGGGGATTCCATCCTCGAATGGATCCGGCAGTGCGAAACAACCTTCGAAACCAGATCCGACTTGCGCCCTCTCTTGCGTGCAGACATCTGGCCCCACGCTGGCCGCAAAAGCTTCGTCATCCTGCTCGAAGACAAAGCTAAAAACCTACCCACCACCGAGAATGTCAATCTCGAAGGTGCTGTGGGCCTGCGCCTCACCTTCCGCCAGCCACCGCCAATTGCTTGCTTCAGTGACCAGTTCCTCTTTTACCTGAACGGCTCGCTGGCCCAAAGCGCCTACCAAACCTGGTCCGCCATGAATGCAGACCCGGTCTCGGATTTACCTCCAGAGCGCTTCCACTTCGACGTCGTTACGATGTAGCTTCCCATCGTCCGCACATTCCGCCCACGATCTTCCATTGCTTGCCAAAGCGCTTCCACGTGTGCGTAATCTTAATCTTCAACGGCGTCACCACGCCCCCGCGCTCTAGCGTCTCCACCACCCCATAGTGCACCACCACCAGGCCCGGATAAGTCGCCGCTCCCTGGTACTTCAACTCGTAGGTCACTTTCAGTTTCCCGTCCCGCACATCCTCCACCATTTTCCCCACCGCGCTCTTCCCGGCCGGTTCGAGCAGCGCGCACGGCCACCCTCGAAACCCTTCGTCCCAGAGCGATAGATACTTCGTAACCTCCCCACCCTTCAAGTACTGCCAGTAGTTCTCCTCCATCGCCCACACTGCCGCCTCATCCTTGCCCATAGCCGCTCCAAAAGCGAACGCACTCGTCCGAAGCAGCAACAAAAGTTTCTTCATCCTGCAATCATCCATCATTTCCCTATCCAGCGCTTCCATAGCGCCTGGCTTGCTTACAATGAATGCATGACCGCAGCCTTGGCGCAATCATTGCCGAAACTCGATTTCGAGACCTATCTCGAGATCGAAGCCAACGCCTCCAACCGCCACGAATATCTGAATGGCCTGGTCTACGCCATGGCTGGCGGCACAGACAACCATTCTGCAATTGGTATCGCCGCCACAATCACCTTCAGCCGTCTATTGAACTCCAAGCCTTGCTACATCCGCAATTCCGACCTCAAAATCGAAACCCCCGATTCCAAAGCCGCCTTCTATCCAGACCTCTCCATTCACTGCAACCAAAAGCCCTCTGGCAAATCCATCACGGCCAAGGCTCCCACACTTGTCCTCGAAATCCTTTCCCGATCCACCCGTAACTACGACCTCACCATCAAGCGCAAAGAATACTTCCACATTCCTTCTCTCCGCCACTATCTTGTCCTCGACTCCGATTCCATCGAAGCCCGCCTCTACACCCGGGACTCCAACCAGACCTGGCCCAAAGACCCTCTAACCTTCACCGACCCGAAATCTCTGATCCCCCTCACCGCCCTCAAAATCAAGGTCAAACTCAAAGACCTCTACCATCAAACCGACCTCCTCTAGCCCCAAGCTGATACACTACCCCGAGTGAACCCCAGCCCCCCAATCGGTTCTGGTAAATTCCCTTCCACCCGCTGGACTCTCCTCCTCGCCGCTGGCTCCCAGAACCAGCAGCAAAGCCGCGACGCCCTCGAAACCCTCTGCGCCACTTACTGGTATCCCGTCTACGTCTACATCCGCAGTCAGGGCCATTCTCGCGAAGAATCGCAAGACCTCACTCAAGACTTCTTCACCGGCATCCTCAGTCGTCAATACTTCGACCTCGCGAGTCCTGAACGCGGCCGCTTTCGCTCCTTCCTCCTGTCCTCCGTCAAGTTCTTCCTCGCAGACCAGGCCCGCGCCAGTCGTGCTCAAAAGCGCGGTGGCGGCACAGCCCCTCTTCCATTCGA
>CANGVB010000268.1 GCA_947456995.1 Bryobacteraceae bacterium
GCTTTCGTCGTCGCTGAGTGTGTTTCGCTTGCCGGATTCGTCGGTGGTGTTACCGGCCGGGACGGAGTTGCGGTTTCGCGTGGGTGCGGATTTGAAGGTGGAAGAGGTGTTTGGGGAACAGTATCCGGCGTTTGGTGGCAATCGAGAGGACTTGGAAGGTGTGGTGAAGGAGCTTCCGTTTCGCACGGCGACGAAGACGGATGGGACGCTTTCGGATTTGACGAGCCTGATGTATCTGGGGTCGCAGGAAGCTATTGAGCGGGCGTTTGAGGCGGCGGGGTGGGTGAGGTCCGACCGGCTGGACGGGAAGTCGTCTTATGGGGTGATGCGATCGATTGTTGAGAATCAGGGCTACAGGACGGCACCGATGTCGGTGCTGGTGTTGAATGGCAAGGAGCCGGAGCTTGCGTTTGCGAAGACGCTGAATACGTTTTTTTCGCGGCATCATTTGCGGATTTATTCACAGCCCACGATGGTGGATGGCAAGGCGGTTTGGACCTCGACGGCGACCTATGATTCGGGGATTGGTTTTTCAAAAGGGGCCAAGACGTTTATTCATCTCATCAACGAGAACATCGATGAGGAGCGCAGCAAGGTGGTGAATGATCTGCTGCTGACGGGATGCGTGGACGGAGTGGGGTATGTGGAGCGACCGTGGGTGCCTCGGGATGCGAAGAACTCGACGGGGGATACCTTGCGGACCGATGGGCGGATTGCGGTGTTGCGGATGAATGACTGTGTGAAGCCGAGACGGGCGGATGAAGAGGATGTGACGCGCTCGAATTTGAAACTGCAGCAATCGGCCTTTGTGCGGCCGTTGCGATCGACGATTCTGACTTTGCGTAATGATTTGCTGCGCGGCAACATGGCGTATCAGGCGTTTCATGGATTCAGGACGGCCAAGGACATACTCGGGAAGCCGAAGGCGGCGGACGCCGAGCAGCCGAAGAGTTTCCGCTATGGGGGGCAGGAGTTTCTGATTGTGGATGGCGCCAAGCCTGTGGTGCATCGGGAGGTGCCGAAGGATGCGGGGCACAAAGTGAAAATGCGTGGGGAGGAAATCGCTGTGAAGAGTTATTCGAGCAAGCTGTCGTTCAGTTTGAGTGGAGGACTCACGGGGTTTGGGGGCTCGACGCTGACGACTTTGCCGACGACGGTGGTGGTGAACTCGGGTGGGCAGGTGATCCGGGACCCGTTGCGTTTTGATTCGACGCTCGAGCGGGGCTGGACGCTGTCGCCGAAGATCACGATGAATACGTGGAAGTATGTTTCGAACGAATTCGCGTATACGCGGAGCCAGACCAATTTCAGGCTGGTGGGCAAGGATGAGGTGACCGGGATGGGGATTGATTCACAGTCGAAGGCGGCGGTGCGGACGTTTACTTACAACACTGTGGTGCATCTGACTCCGAATGGCCGGAGGGTAAGGCCTTATGTGGCGGCAGGGCCGGCGGTGCAGTTGATTCATCTGCTGGATGCCAGGCCTGAGACGAATGGGTTGCTGAAGTTTGCGGCGCGGGATGTGGCGTTGTTTGTGACGGCGTATAACTTTGGATCGAAGCCGGCGCTGGATGGTGGTGGGGTGTTTCAGTTTGGATTGAACTATGGAGGTGGGGTGAAGGTGCATGTGACGCCGAGGCTGTTTCTACGGGTGGACTTTCGGGAGACGGTGACGCGCAAGCCGGACTTTTGGAAGTCGCTGCCGCAGAGGCTGAAGGAGTCGACCGATACTGAGGTGCTTAGGTTGGAGTATGGGCCGGTGGTGCGCGGTGGTGCGCTGCGGCATCAGGTGGTGACGATGGGGATTGGGGTGGCGTTTTAGGATTGGTGGGAGAGGAGAGTGGCTTTGCCGGTCGTGGTACTCCTCCGATTTTCTGTCGTAGAAGTTGGTGTGCCGGCGAAGGGTCTTGTCCATGGCATTTGCTTGCACTGTGCGGGCCTTCGTTTCAGTTATGAAGTGGCTTTGAAGTTGGGCAGGAAATGTACACTCTAGCTATGGCGAAGAAGATGTCTCAATTGCGGCAGAAGCCATTTCAACTTCAGGAAGAAGTGTCCCAGGGGGCGTCTCTGGAGATTGAGCCCAGCGATACGGGTTGGAGTGCAGAGGCAATTGCGGAGTGGGAAGCCGAGATGAACCAGTTTTTCGGCGATGACCAACAAGGCGTTGCAGATCGGTTGGACTGATGATGCTTCCGAGCGGCTGATTGTGGCGCAGGCGATGGTTTGCAATTCGAAACTGGTGAGTGCGGATGAGGTGATTTTGGAGAAGTATTCTCAGGCGGTTTGGTAGGGGCCGGAGTTGAGTCTTAGGTGCCGAAATGCTTGTCGAGTTTGGCTAGTAGTTTAAGACCTTTTTCCGGGGAGCCGCGTTCCGCGCGCATGCGGAAACGGAGTTCGGCGTCGTGTTGCGCGAGGGCGATTGTGGCGAGTTCATCCAGCAGATGATTCATGCTGACGCCCTGAGCGGATGCCAATTGACGCAAGCGGGCATGCTTTTCGTCTGCGAGTCGGAGAGTAAGAGTGCTCATTGAAGTTCCTCCATTAGTTCTGCACGTCTAAGGGTTCAAATGCGGGATTTTCTGGAGTGAGAAGAGGCGGCAATGGCTTGCTCCAAAAGAGTCTTGATGACAGCCTGCCTGCTGATGTTGAGGCGAGCAGCACGGCTGTCGAGTTCGCGGAGCATGCCTTGCGTGAGGTCGACGTTTACTCGCTGAATGGGGCGGACCACTTTGAATTTGTTAGTGAAGTGAAGAGAAACGTCTTCGCCTCGGGTGGCCATCTCGGCGATCTGGTCGGCGGTGATGTTTGGTTTAGGTGTTTTCGGCATAAAGTTGCTGCTCCATCGTGGTGGATTTCCACGCCGTAATCAGATGAAAGTATTCTCCGAGGGCGTCGTTACGAAGCTCGAAGATAACTGAATAGAGATCGCCCCGACTCCAGCCGATGGCACGGTATTGCAGTGGGTCGTCGTTTTTCTGGTCGACGATGTAGACCTGATCGAAAATTTCGGCGGCCTGATCGAGACTGATTCCATGCCTGGCCAAGACGGTTTTGCTCTTGGCTGGATGGAATCGACAACGCATGGGTCTGTATAACAGATATACCATCGCTGGTTGATGTTGTGAAGCTATGCCGGTTACTTGGGTAGGAGGGTGGTCCAGTCGGTGAGGACCTGGGCGTTGAGGGCTTCTGTTTGGTCGGTTTCGAGGAGGAGGAGGCGCTTGTCGTCGCGAGAAGCTACGCCCGACGTTGCACCGACTCTTGTTGAAGTAATCCAGGGCCGGAGGAGCTTTGGTGCTCCGAGCCGGCGGTCCTGAGAGAGTGGGAAGGCTAGAAGGTTTCTGTTGGAGTGCGCATAAAGTGTGCCGCCGTCCGCACTGAAAAAGGGCAGGGTAATCTGATCTGCGCTTTGCTTGAAGCGATTCGGGGGGGCAGACGTGGGAGGGTAGGCTTGCGCGGCAAGTCCACCTTCTCTGGACATGCCCCAAGCCAAGGAACGGCCATCGAGGGAGAGACTGGCAAAGCCAAGACCTTGCGTTAGGGGTTCTAGCTCTCTGGGTGACGGCGCCTGGAGATCCAGGCGGCTTAGCGAACCTGTTGCCGTTTGAACCAGCAGGTAGCGGCCCTCGGGTGTATGGCCTGCGAGGATGGTGGTCGATCTGCCAAATCCCGAACCCGCTTTCCAGAGCAATTCTGGCTGGGTCGCATTGTCGAGGAAGTGGCGCTTGATCTCTGTTCCGCCCGCAGAGGAGGAAACATAGAAGACGGATTTGCCATCGCGCGCCCAGAGCGGGTAGGATTCCTGGTCTGACGAATTGGAGATGCGGCTGCCTACACCTGTTTTGCTATCGAGGATCCAGACATGGGAATCCGGTTCATCGACTTGAGCGGCGATTTTGGATTCGTCAGGGGATAGAGCGAAAGAAACGAAGCTGCGGTTTTCGGTCACCCTGGCAAGCAGATTGCCATTGGGATCGACCCAATTGAGGTGCCAAATGGGCAGAGTTCCAGAGATGTGGGTCCACGACAGCACTCCGCCGCCACCAACTGAAAATCGCGACCAAAACCTTGGAGGTGGAATTGTGGAAACTCCTTGAATCAACTTGACGGGAGTGGATAGGAGGTTGCCGGATTTGGGGTCGATCTGGGCGGTCAGCAAGATGCGGCTACTCCGTAGTTCGCGCTCACCGGCAAGGTAGAAGATATGCCATTTGCCTGTGGTGGGATTCCTGGCAAATTGAACCATCCGATGAGTAAGTATCGACGGATCGATGGTTGAGGAATTGAGAGAAGCCCGGAAGAGGCGCATGCCGTCGTCACTCTGCTGAAGAAATACAAAGCCATCACCCTCTGGCAGGAAGACCGGTTCTGCGGGTTGAGAGTTTGATTTGAATTCGATGGGGAGGTCCTTTATGGTTGCGGAGCGCAAATCATAGGTTTTGAGCTTGCCGTGCGAGGCAAGCAAGATGGTGCCATCGCTCACGCCACCCCGCCACGAGGCACCCAGGAAATCCTTAACCTCCATCAAGTCTCGCGAAGGGGAGCCGTCCAGACGAATCACACGCAAGCGATTGCCCGAGACGAAGCCGATCGCAGTGGAGTCCTCTGACCAGAAGGCGAAAAGAGACTCGCCCCCGGTTCCTGAAAGAGCCCTCCAATTGGGGCTGTCGAGGCGCCGCACCTGGCACTCACTATCTCCCAGCTTCAGAAGCCACTTGCCGTCCGGACTGAGCACGATAAACGATCCAGGGGCCCCTGAGATGTTGAAGTGGCTGGCGGGTTTCTCGGATGGGGTGACTCGGGGCCACAGAAGAGCGGCGACGAATGCGAGGAGGAAGGTGGCGGCGAGTGCGATCCAGAGGGTGGGGCGGGTTGCCAGCTTTGCTTGTTCTTTTTGTTGGGGGTTGGCGAGGTAATCCTCGATGGCGATGCGAGCTTCGCCGATGTCCTTGTAGCGGTGCTTGAAGTTGCGATCGAGGCAGCGGGCGAGGAGTGCTTGGATTGGCGGTGGGGCTTGCGGGATTGCGAAGTCGATGGGGTCTTTCAAGACGGAGGCGAGGGTGTGGGAGACGGTTTCGCCGTGGAAGAGTTTCTTGCCTGTTAAGAGTTCGTGGAGGACTACACCGAAGGCCCAGATGTCGGCGCGTTTGTCGACGGTTTTGCCGGCGGCTTGCTCGGGAGACATGTAGCCGGCCGTGCCCATGATGAGGCCGGCCTGGGTGGCTCTGATCGTCATGGTGGGGGAGTCGGCTGAGGTTGCAGTGGCTGCGGAGTCTGTGGCTTTGGCCAGGCCGAAGTCGAGGAGCTTTACTACGCCGTCGGGGGTGACTTTGATGTTGGCGGGTTTGAGGTCGCGGTGGATGATGCCTTTGTCGTGGGCGGCCTCCAGGCCCTCGGCGATTTGTTTCGCGATTTGCAAGGCTTCGTTGAGAGGGAGGGGGCCCGCGAGGTCGTTGCCTTCGACTAGCTCCATGACGAGGGCTTTGTCTTCGACACCGAAGATGGTGGCGATGTTGGGGTGGTTGAGGGATGCGAGGACCTGGGCTTCGCGGGTGAAGCGGGCGAGGCGGTCTGGGTCTGCGGCGAAGGTGTCGGGCAGGACCTTGATGGCGACTTCGCGGTTGAGCTTGGTGTCGGTGGCGCGGTAGACGGCGCCCATGCCGCCTTCGCCTAGTTTTGCTGTGACTTTGTAGTGGGCTATGGTTTCGCCGAGCATCTTCTCTTGTAGCGTCGATGGTAACAGAGGGCCGCCAAAATAATGTTGGCCCGGCTTTGGGGCCGAGCCAACCTTGCTGTTCTGCAGGA
>CANGVB010000269.1 GCA_947456995.1 Bryobacteraceae bacterium
AAACTGGTGTCAGAACCGCCATCGAGTGGGGGTGCATCCCAAACAAAGATCCCAAAACCTTTGTCGAAAGTCTGATAAAAACCGCTCGAGAAATTGACTGCCTGAGCGTTAAGCAAAGCGTTGAAACGGAGCGTATCCATTCGAGGAAAACCCGCTCCTGACACGCCGATGCTCGATTGATTCAGGATTGCGTAGATAGGAGGACGGACCTGGCGGACTGCGTTATTGACACCCAGAGTGAGGTCTGGGACGGCAGGTCGAATGAGTGCATACCGCAGGCCCGTGCGTGCGGCATCGTTGAATTCCTGCCGGAAGCCGCCTGCTCCGTAACTCACCACTTCAGTGATAGGGGGCAAGGCAACCAGATTGACAAAGCCGTCTCGCTGAAAGGCAGCAAGGAATTCTTCACGGATTGTAGGAGTTGTAGCGCCATCACCGACTTGAATGGCGGTGGTTTGAGCAAAACAGGCGGAGAGAGCCCACAGGACGAAAAAAGAAATCTGGCGCATTGAAGTCGAAAAGTAGACTAACACGCGCCAGATCGTTCGAGTTTCGACCAAAGGATTATTGATCCTTCAGTATCTTGTTCAGGCGTTTGAAGCGACCGCGAATTTCGTCGCTGGCCTCAATAATCTCGGGAATGTCGTAGATAACCCGGGGAGTCATAAAGATCACGAGTTCTGTGCGCTCT
Source organism: Bryobacteraceae bacterium (assembly GCA_947456995.1). Taxonomy (GTDB): domain Bacteria; phylum Acidobacteriota; class Terriglobia; order Bryobacterales; family Bryobacteraceae; genus Bryobacter. The sequence goes on from CANGVB010000269.1 coordinate 692, forward strand.
TTGGACTTGGAACGGCTGCCGAAGAGATTTCCTACCACTGGCAGCTTGTGTAGTGTGGGAATACCAGAAGTAGAGAAGGTGTCGGATTCGGTCATGATGCCGCCAATGGCGATGGTGTCGCCATCCTGAACCGTGACCTGTGTCTGAACCGACCGTTGCGAGAACGAGGGCGACTGGATGGCCGCGCTAGCGGCTGGTGGAACAGGTGAACTGATTTCCTGATTGATTACGAGGGTGACGATACCGCTGGGGAGCACTCGTGCGGTGATGCTCAAATTAACGCCAGCATTGCGACTCGACACCTGGTTCGTAAACAGTGAATTTCCGCCCTGCTGCACACCCGGGGCAACCGCCTGGGAAGTGAGTGTAGGTACCTGCTGCCCGACGTTGATACTGGCGGCAACATTGTCCGTTGCAATAATCTGAGGAGCGTTAATCACCTTGACGCGCCGCTCGTCTTCCTGAGTGGAAAGATATCCAAGCAGTTCCCGCGACTTGCCAACCAGAAGGCCAGCCGTAAGGTTGAGCCCTGCACCTGTGGATTCTGCGAGGAGTTGCCGGCTTGCGGAGCCAGCCGTACCAGTGCGGCGCTGAGCCAGGAAGGCCTGGACACCAGCGGAAAATGCGCCGGTGAGACTGACTTCGTAAATTCGCGCCTCAATCAAGACCTGCCTTGGAGGTATATCAAGGCGGCTTAAGAGCCTGGAGATCTGCTCATACTCCTGAGTCGTGCACTGGATGAGCAGTGAATTGTCGAAAGGGTTGGGGACAATTTTGGGAACTCGTGGGAAAGCAGCCATAGCCGCGCCCTGTTGCCCGACGAAGCTACCGGTGCCATCACCGGAGCGACCCGAACCAGAGGTGCCGCCGAGAGTGGCACCCTGGGGTTGCCCACCCATTCCGAAACCACCCATACCCATGCCTCCCATACCCATACCGGGGAACATACCCATACCTCCCATACCCATTCCCATACCTGGGAACATGCCCATTCCCATTCCTCCCATGCCCATTCCCATACCTCCCATGCCCATTCCCATACCCATACCGGTGACGCCACCGCCCATGCCGGTAACACCACCGCCGCCTCCACCGCCACCTCCGCCGGCATTGTTGGTGAACTGCGAAAGCTGGCTAGTCATTTGAATCATCATCATCATCGTCATCATGGTGCTCATCATGGCGTATGGATTGTCTTGCTGAGTGGCATAAAGCATCGTAACGGCAAGGGCCAGAGAGTCCGCCCTGCCGTATTTCACTCGAAAAACATAGTTGTCCGTACCGCCAACGGGAGCCTTGACGGGTATGTCGAGCTTGGCAATCCAGTTTTCAACTTCCTTGAAAGCCCCTGGATTGGGCGCCACAGCAATCAGAATATTGAGCCGGTCTATCGGCAAAAATTGGACGCCACCTGCTTTACCTGCCAGCGACAGACCTTTAAAGATAGTTTGCAACTCTGATGAAACCTCAGAAGGTCGGCCATGCTCAAGTTCAAAAAGACGAATACGCTGGTTAGCCAGTACATCGGAATCGAAGAGAGCAACCAGATCCATAGTGCGCTTCATATTGCGGGAGTTGTCGAGCAGCAGCAACATATTGGCGGGATCGTAGGTAGAGAGTGTGCCACCGTCACCGAGGAAAGGGGCAAGAATCACTTTCATCTCAGCTGCGGCTGTGTATTTCAGAAAAATCAGATTGAGAATCATCTGCTCATCGTTCCCGAGATCTTTCGATTCGGCGTTGGTGCGCGGGGTCATGGGCAGACGAGCTACTTCGTTGATCGGCACAATACGGAAAATGTCTCCCACCTGGATCATGGCTGCGCCATTGATGCGAAGAATGGTATCGAGCAAAGAACGAACATCCGTTGACTTGATCTCACCGTAGGTATGGATGGTGATGTTGCCCCGGACGCGGGGATCCAGGATGTAGTTGATCTTAAGAACACGTGCCAGGGTATCGATCACCTCGGTAAGTGAGGCCGATGGCAGATTCAGGGTCATGTTGCCAGAGCCTGCCGCAGGGGCAGCTGTCTGCGGCGCAGTTGTAGGGGCAGCAGGAGGAGGAGTTACCTGGGGAGGAGCTGGTTGCTGTGGCGCCGGTTGTTGTGGCGCCGGCTGCTGCGCATTAAGAGTGAGAGCGAGAAGGAAAGCGATTTGCAAACGCATTATTGTTTAACGTCTCCCTTGGTCAAAGAAGCCTGGGTCTGACGCCAGAGGCTCTTTTCCACAGCGGTGAGGTCGTTCTTGTCTTTAGTCCATTCGTAGTTGCCAAAGGGGGTGATGCGCTTGAAGTGCAGTTTGCCGTCCTTCTCGGCAACAGAAAGACCAACAGGAACTTCAGTAGCCTCATCGGGCTTACCGCTAATCATTCGCTGAATCTTGCTGTTTTCTTCTTCACTCAATTTGCTGAAGCCGAAAGCCGTCGAGCGATAAATGACTGGCTTGCCGCCTTCAATCGCACGCCAGGCACCGTCAGAGATTTTGGTTGCCGAAAAGGGAATTCCAAGAGGGCGGCCGTCGGGATGACGCTTGGCCGGAGCAACTTTGGGGTCTGGCTTGGAAGCGGCAACGGGCTGTGCCGGAGCTGGTTTCGACTGCGCATAGGCGCAGGACAGAGACAGTGCGAAAAAGACGATCTTAAGGTTTTTCATATAAGCTCCAAAGGCAATTAACGTGTAGATTCCCAGTAACAGATAGGCCCGAATGCATAGTTGGTAGACACTTTTTTGTAGCCATCGGCTGTAGTGCCGGCTGGCGAGGAATCGCCGGGCAGGCATCCTCTCCGGCCTCCGCCAATATCGGCTCCTGGGGCAGGCCGGACATTCTCAGGCGGGCGCTGGATGGGCATCGGCGGCGGGGCGTTGTTGACGTTTGAACTCATCCGCTCTACCGGGCCTTGTGGCCCCGCGTTCTCTTGGGGCTTGGCACGCAGGTCATCTAAAGACTTGGTAACCGGCTTGCCTTCCCATTCAAAGGTGATCTCCTTCTGGCTGGCAGCCAGAAGTGTAAACTCACCGATCTTGTCACCCAGCTTGTAGCCTTGCTGGCTGGCACGATCCACGGACATAAATACGGTTGGTCCCATTCCTATATCCATGACGCCGAAAACAGACGGAAAGTTTGGCATGACCTTCGGCGGAGGTTCAGGTTTGCTTTCGATGACCACATTTGGATTCCGGTCGCGGGAAAAAAGAAATCGTTCGGCCACTTCAAAATACTGAACAGCTTGAAGCTTTTGAGCCTGCGGTGCAGCGACGGCGTTGGCCTGAGCGGGAAGAGGTGTGGAAGTTGGCTGCACGGCAAGCAACCGGGCCTCACGACTCTGGCCCTCGAGCCAACGACGGCGCAGCTCATACGAGCCTGCAGCTAAAATGGCGAACAAAAGCAGGTTCAACAATAGAATCGAGCGCTTCATCCCCGGCTCCCTGCTGCCGGCTTTGCGGCTTGCTTGAGTTGAGTAAGGCCTATGAATGTAAGCGTGACATTCAGCCGTTTTTGCTTCGAGTCGGTCGCAGAGACCCGGAGATCACGCCAGCCCAAAGCTTCCGGCTGAGAAGACAGGTCTGTCAGCAGGTTGACGAGGCCTTCGATCTGGCAATCGAAGTTCACGCCCACCAGAATCTCAGCATAGGCATTCACTGGCTGAATGGATCCAATATCCATCCCACGAATTTCAACCGCAGGCCCTTGCGCACGTGCGATCCGGCGAAATATCTGGGTCAGCACGGCTTGAGCCTGGGCTGGAGTATCAGCAATGACAAAACGTTTTTCTGCTGATGCAAGACTCGCTTGCAATCGCTTTTTCGTTTCTTCACGTAATGGCCGGAGCGTGGCGGTGGCCCGGGCACGATCCAGCCGGATTTTGGCCACCTCAATGGCGGCAGCAGTATCCACGACAGGAGGAGCACCGGCCGATGGTTCGGTCCAATAGTAAACGAAGGCCGTAACCAGGAGGGCAGGAACCAAAGCGAGCAGAAGTTTTCGTTCGCGGTCTGAGAGGTTTTCGATCATGGTTTGAGTCCTGGGGGCAAGGGTGGGGGTGGCGCTACTTTTGGAATTGGCGTGGACGCCGGGGCCGGGGATGGTTGCGCAACAGGCGCAGGAGATCCAAATTCGCGTTTGGCCCGAAGCTGAAACATCTCTTTACCAAGCTGATTTCGAATCGGTGAAGAGGTGAATTCCGAGTCTTTGAAAAATGGCGACGAATCAAGCATTTTCAACAGTTCCATCGACTGGTCAATTTCGCCGGAGATCCCGATTCCAGTTCTGGAGAGATCCATTCGCGCTATGTAAGACGTCATCGGCATGACTCGCGTGAGTTCTCGCAAAGTATCGAGGTCCTGCTGCGGGTAAGCATTAAAGGTTGTCAGAAATTCCAGCTTCTTCTGAGCATCCTGAATTTGCGAGTCGAGAAGCTTGATCTGGGCCAGTCTGGGTTGAAGGCTGGCAATTTCTGAGTCCAGTCGAGCGAGAAGCTGCTGGTTCTGATAGTCCTGATAGTAGGCAAAAGCCATGCCTAGTGCCATCAGTAGGATCAGAAGCACCAGAGTTGGCACCCACCGCCAGGGAGAAGAGGTCTTGCGCCGGTCGACAGGCAATAGATTGATGCCGAGTGATTGAGAAGGCAGGGCTGATACCAGAGACGCAGCGTAAGAAAGCGTGCTTCCGATATCCAGACGCTCAGCGACCGGGAGCAATGCGGCCAAACGAGCTATGGGCGCATCGCCCGGAAGGCGAATTTGTGCACTAGCTGAAGCAATCGATCGATCCGACAACTCCGGAAACCGGACGCAATAAATCGGATGCGTGTTGGTTTCGCCGTAAACAATGCGTCCGCTACCATCCTCGTGGATAGCCAGAAATTGTTCGGCTGGGGGCACCTGCAGAATTCGCAGTGCTGAGTAAATCGCAGCGGCCGGCGTAAGGAAAGACGAAACGTTGATTCCCGCTTCGTCAAACAGTGTTGCGTAATCTTCGATCACCGGGTTCCGGGCAATTCCCAGGGCAAAACTGGATTTCCTTGGCGGGGCAAGCCGGCTGAAGGAATGAGTGGCTTCTTCTTCCGTGTAAGGAT
>CANGVB010000270.1 GCA_947456995.1 Bryobacteraceae bacterium
GGACCTTCGAATCGAAGCATGGGGTGAATTGCAGTCCCCGCCCAAACTTGTCGCAGTGTGATTCCACCTCCTCTGGGAAAACCAGCCGCCAGCAAGATGCACCCGGCAAGGCCGATTGCGGTAAGACTCCAGGTCGCAATCCTGCCGCTTTTCGCATAGCTGAGCACAATCACTGCCACTGCCGCCAGCCCAAGCCATATCATGGAAGCTCCAAGCATGACTTCATCTTTTGTCAGCCCGAGAGCGGATGTCTCAAGCAAGATTCCGGCAAAAACAGCAGCGGCGAGAAATGCAAGAAGCGCTTGTGACAAATTGCGAAACAAGGCTGCAATTGCTACTCCCGGCAAAATAACGATGGTCATGACTTGCAACTGCTTCATCGCCTGCTCCGCCGCATAGGCAGTCCAGTCAAACCCGTGCCAATGCAGTATCAGGCCAGTTGCTATCCCATAAGGCACCAGGATTGTAGTAACAGCGAAGAGTAGTTTGGCAGTGACAACGGATTGCCATCTAACGGGTAAGCTGGCCCAATAGGCGCGAGATTTTCCAGGTGCATCCTCATGGATAGCCATTCCCAGGATTGCTACCCAGGACAGTGGCAGCAAAATGCTTAACCACGATTCTTCCGTCGAGGGCATCGATTGACTGCGCATTGCATCGAGGAAGGCTAAACGTACAAGGAATCCAATGGTCAGCAGGATCCCCCACCAGAGCCGTTTCAAATCTTTCTTCCAAATCGTGAAGATCATGACTTTTGCCCTTCCCTGGCCATCTCGACAAAGATCGATCGCAGCGGCAAGTTGCGCACCGTAATGTCCGCTACTCCCTGAAACCGTTCTCGAATCGCATCGGTGCCTGCGTACTTTGAATCCGTAAATCGAACATACTCGCCCTGGATGCTGTAGTTCATCCAGTGGCCCGGCACTTCGATTTCAACCGCTTCCCGCAACACCACTTCCACCTCGCGGAACTCCGCTTGCAATTGGCAGATGTCTCCAGAAAATTTGAGCCTGCCTTCAGACAAATAGGAAAAGTGCGTAGCGAAACTCTCAATCTCTGCCAGATCATGAGAAGCCAGCAGCACGGTCGATTCTGCACTTCGTTCGACAATACTCTCGATCACCTGGTCTCGCACCAATACGTCTAACCCTTGAAATGGCTCGTCCAGCAGCAGCACCTGCGGGCGATAGGCAAGGGTTGCCGCCAAGGCCACCTGCATCCGCTTGCCACGCGAAAGCGAACTCACCCGCGCCTCCATCGGCAACCGGAAGAGGCCAATCAAGTCCTTAAGCTGGTCTGCATTCCAATTCGGATAAAACTGGCTTGTGTAGCGGAAGAACTCTGCCACCTTCATCCACTCCGGCAACTGCCGGCTTTCCGCCACATAGCCAATCTTCTGCAGATCTTTAGGGCTCAGCCTGCGCGAGTCTACTCCGGCGATTTCGCTTCGCCCTCCATCACTGCGAAAGTGATTCAGGAGCAGATGAAGTAATGTGCTCTTGCCCGCTCCATTTGGCCCGGCCAGGGCGAAAATCGAGTTTGCTGGCAAATCCAGATTCACCCGGTCCAGCGCCATTGTTTTTCCGAATCGCTTCGTTAAATCATAGGTACGGATCATCGGCTACACCTCCACCTGATTGCTCAATGCGTGCCATCCCGCTTCCACTGCAGACAGCAGCTCTTCTCTTTGCATTCCAAGACGGAGCGCTTCCACAACGAGGCTCTCTACTTCGCGATGCAGGAGTTTGCCCCGCTCCCGTTTCGAGATAGTCGAGCCTGAAGTAACAACTGTCCCGATCCCCGGCCGCACTTCGAGTAATCCTTCAACAACCAATTCAGCAATCACTTTTTGAGCTGTATTGGCATGGATCTTCACTGCTTTTGCCAGGAGCCGCACCGAAGGGAAAGCATCTCCCGGCTGTAGACGACCGGCCAGAATTGCCTTTTTTGCAGCAAAGACCACCTGCTCATAGACCGGCTCTCCCGGCACGAGCTCGACTCGGAATGGAATCACAGGTGTACTATGACACGTGTTACAGTTGATTGCAAGCCTTAAGCGCCGGCTGAGTAGTATCCGCGCCGCGCCTGCACCTTGAGACTCGAGTCTTTGGGCTTGATCTCGACACGCCGGAAGGCCCCATCTTTCTTGTCATTAGAGGGTGAGTATGACAGTGAATACTGGCTGCGCATCTCTTCTTGCAGTTGCTCGAAAGAACGGTCGAGGCCGCCACGCTTGGTCACGTCGAAGACCCGTCCCCCGGTTTCGCCGCTCAATTTCTTGAGCGCACCCTCATCGCTTCCGTACATAGGCTCATAGTAGAAAAAGCTATAAATCACCGCGTCCGAGAGGTGCGTCTGCTTCAGCGCATCCATCGGTTTGTAAAAACTGCCCTGGTCTGCACCATCGGTCAGGAGCACGATCACCTTACGCCCTGCCTCATTCTTCAGCTTCTCTTCTGCTGCCAAATACACCGCATCAAACATCCGCGTTCCTCGGGCCGTTGTTGGCACCGGCCCCTGCGTCATCACCCGAGTTGGCCGCTGTCCTTCCACCTGGCTCAAGCCTTTATCGAGCAAGCTGACTGAAGAAGTCAAATCCTGCAACAACTCCAACTCAGACCCGAAAGTGATCAGAAAGGCCAAATCCTTCGGCCGCAAAACCTTTCGAAAGAATTCAGACGCTGCGCGCTTGCCCGTGCTGATCACGTTATACATAGACCCGGAGATATCAATCAGCAGCCCAATCGTGAGCGGCAAATCGGTGTCGCGCTGAAAGCGGTTGATCTCCTGTTGCTTGCCGTCTTCAAACACAGTGAAATCATCCTTGGTGAGGTTGCCCACCAATCCGCCCTGCTTGTTGCGCACTGTGTAGGTGATGTTTACCAGTTGCACATCCACACGGATCACCGGGTCTTGTGCCAGCAATACTGGCCCTGCCCCGAGGCCTGCCAGCAAATTGCGTCGCGTCAATTTATCATGGGTCTTCATATGGAATCTGCTCTCCGTCATCTTCGCCGCCGTGATCCTGTACTCAAACAAATCATCTCGCAAGTTGGCCCCTATGCGATGAAATACCATCCGCCTACTTTTCAGTCGCTGGTCAGCTCCATCGTCTATCAGCAACTCAGCGGCAAGGCAGCAGCGACAATTTTTGGACGTTTCAAAGATTGTTGCGGGGTACGTACGCTCAATCCTACTGCGGTGCTGGCCGTCTCTGAAGAGCAAATGCGTGCTGCAGGCCTGTCTGGTCAAAAGGCCCGATACATTCGCGACCTTGCCGAAAAAACATCGACAGGCGCAGTTCGTTTTGGCAAACACAAGCAAATGAGCGACGAAGAAATCATCGCCGAACTGACTCAGGTGAAAGGCATCGGCGTCTGGACTGTCCAGATGTTTCTCATGTTTGCCTTGCAGAGGCCCGACGTCTTTCCCGTTCTCGACCTTGGGGTTCGTAACGGGATGCAGAAACTCTACAATCTCGACCCCAAAGCAAAACACCCAGACTATGAAGCGATCGCAGAAAACTGGCGGCCCTACCGCAGCATCGCCTCCTGGTACATGTGGCGCAGTCTCGAGCTTTAATTACTCATCTCACTAAAGTTAGAATTTAATTGTGTTGCCGCAGCCTGAGTCTAGCGATATTACTGCACTCCTCCAGCACTGGCAGTCAGGGGATCGTCAGGCCTTGTCTCAACTCGCGTCTGCCATCTACCCTGAGCTCAAAATTATTGCTGCCAGCCGTTTGCGCGGGCAACCCTCCGACACCACACTCGATCCCACCGAATTGCTACACGAAGCCTGGCTGAGGCTTGCCAAATCACAGGGCATGACCTTTGAAAACCGGGGCCCATTTTATGCAGCAGCTGCCCTGATCATGCGCAACATACTGGTGGATCGCGCACGATCCAAGGGTGCTGCCAAGCGTACTTTGTCAGAACCCTGGCCGGTACAATTTCTCGGCCCACAAACCATCGACATTGTTGAGGTAGACCGGGCGCTCAATGCACTTGAAACCGTCTGTGAGCGTCAGGCCCGTCTGATCGATCTCCGTTTCTTCGGTGGTTTCTCCAGCGAAGAGTCTGCCGAAATTCTTGGTGTCTCCCTTGCCACCGCCAAACGGGATTGGCTCGCAGCCCGCATGTTCATCAAACGATACCTTGAGCATCTCGATGAATAGATGGGATCTCATTACCGAGCTTCTCGCCTCTGCCACGGAACTTCCAGTCGCAGAGCGCCGGAATTGGCTTGTAGCATCCGGGCATCCCCAGGACATCATCAACGAAGCAATTTCACTTCTGGATGCATGGGAGCTGGACCCTCAGTATCTCGAAATCGATTCAGCTATGCCCGAGAGTCTGGGCCCCTGGAGAATCGTCAAAGAATTGGGCCATGGCGGTATGGGCTGCGTTTACGAGGCGGTCCACATCGATCCAAGCCTGTCCCGGCGGGTTGCGATCAAGGTGATCGGAGCCAAACGTTTTCACCCCGGCCTGATTGAAAGGTTTCTGCAGGAACGTGCGATCCTGGCTCGACTGGAGCATCCAGGCATTGCCCGGCTTTACGATACTGGCACCACCCCAAGTGGACTGCCTTACTTCGCAATGGAATTTGTTGCCGGTGAGACTCTGGACGTCTGGCTAGCGGCCAACCACCCAACGCTTCGTCAGAGTGTTGAGCTTTTCGCAAAAATTTGTGATGCCATCGCCTATGCTCACCGCAACCTCATCGTGCATGGCGACTTGAAGCCGGGCAACATTCTGGTGACTGCCGAAGGCGAACCGCGACTTCTCGATTTCGGAATTGCCAAAGCACTGTCGGATGGCGACCCCGAAGGCGCCCCCATGCTCACTCCCCGTCATGCCAGCCCGGAGCAGTTGGCCGGGCTACCCATCACCACGGCAAGTGACGTTTTTCAGGCGGGGCTTCTTTTGAAGGGAATTCTCCCTCAGTCCAATTTCGAACTCGACGCAATCATCGGCAAATGTTTGCGCCCGGCTCCTCAAGAGCGTTATCCCACCGCCGATGCCCTCAAAGCGGACTTAGATGCCTGGCTGAATTCCAAACCCCTTGCCGCTGTTGAGCCCACCATGCTCTACCTGATGCGGAAGCGCATCCAGCGTCACCCCCTTGGCGCTGCCTTTGTCATCGCACTTACTCTTGGTGCGATCACAACGGCCTGGCAGGCATGGCGAGCAGAACAAGCCCGTGCTCAGGCTACCCATCAATTTGAAGAGATTCGCAAGTTCTCCCGCTCCATGCTGCGCGGAATTTCCGATCTGCCGGTCACTTCACAAAAACCCATCGTAGAGAAGACTGCTGCACTGCTCAATGGCTTTGCCCAAAACAACGAAAAGGATCCGGTTTTGCTTCTCGAAGTCGCCCAGGCATGGCGCTCACTGGCTGCTGTACAGGGCTTACCCATAGCTTCCAATCTCGGGGACGCGGATGCTTCCTCCGTCAGCTATTCCCGGGCGATTGAGCTTGCCGAGCGCGCGCGGCAATGGAATGAAAAGCCTGCTCTGGTTCTCCTTGTCTCTCTTTATGCCGAGGCCGCCCGGGTCCGTGTAAGTGATCGTGACGACAAAGGCACAAACCAACTGACCCAAAAGCTGGAGGCCGCCACCACTTCACTTGATCGCTTCGGTCCTTCTGAAACTCTCGCCAATGCTTACAGCGAGATTGCCTTTTTTCGTGCCAGAAAAGATCGAAAAGCCGGAATCGAGGCCTACCGCAAGGCCGTCGATCTCTTTGA
>CANGVB010000271.1 GCA_947456995.1 Bryobacteraceae bacterium
CATGGAGCTTGAAGCTTCCATGGTGCGCTTGGCGTGCGTGATGAAGATGAACTGAGTGTTGTCTGACATCTCTTTCACCAGTTTGGTGAGGCGGATGATGTTGGCTTCGTCCAGCGGCGCATCGACTTCGTCGAGTACGCAGAAGGGGCTGGGTTGGAACTTGAAGATGGCCATCAGGAGGGCCATGGCGGTCATCGCACGCTCGCCACCGCTGAGCAGCAATACGTTTTGCAGACGCTTGCCGGGCGGTGAGGCGACGATGTCGATGCCACTCTCGTTCACATTGGTGGGATCGGTGAGACGCATCTCGCCCGAGCCGCCATTGAATAGAATCTGGTAGGTGCCGCGGAAGTACTCGTTGATCTTGTCGAAGGCGTCCTGGAAGCGCTTCTTCGATTCGACGTCGATTTCCTGGATGGCCTTTTCGGTGTCCTTGATGGAATCGAGCAAGTCTTGACGCTGGGCGTTCAGGAAGTCGTACCGCTGCTGGGACTCTTCGTACTCCTGCAGGGCATCGGGGTTGACCGGGCCGAGGGCCTCGATCTTGCGGCGCACTTCGGTGTACTTCTCTTCGGCGTCGGCAAGCTGGGTTTCGTCGAGGACGGTTTCTTCGGTGGCGGCCAGTTCGGCTACGGCGATGCCGAGTTCTTTCTGGCAGGTCTCTTCGAGGTGCTTGATGTCGCTCTGCTTACGCACGAGGTCGACTTCGGCAGACTGGCGCTTCTCTGACATCGCAGCCACGTTTTGACGCATGCCGCGGAGTTGGTCTTCGAGGGTAGCGAGTTGGGCGCGGACTTCTTCTTCATCCTTGGCGAGTGCGGCAACGGCGGCCTTGCCTGTCTCGATCTGGGCTGCGAGGTCTGTCGCCTTCTGATCGAGTTCGATGTTGTCGTTGAGCAACTGGGCACGGTTGACGCCCAGGCGCTCCATCTCGGCTGAGAGGTATTCCTTGCGGCGGCCCTGTTCGTTGAGGGAGTTGTTGAGGCGCTGCACGGCACCGGTGGCGTTACGCAGGCGTTCTTCACTGCTGGCCAGTTGGGCGCGAAGGGTGGAGTGTTCTTCGTTGGCAGAGTTGTACTGCTGCTGCAGTTGATCGAGGGCGCCGCGTTCTGCTTCGAGAGCGGCCTCCATGGCAACGCGGGCGAGGTCTTTTTCGGTGCTGCCTTTTTCGAGGCTTTCACGCAGTTCGGTGAGGCGTTTGCCTTCGCCAGCCAGACGGTCGAGCTCGACGCGGGCATTGGAGAGATAGCGTGCGGCGCGCTGCAGGTCTGTCGCGAGCTGGCGCTGTTCCTGGTCGAGAACGAGGGCGCTCTTTTCTTCCTGCTGCTGCTCCTGGCGCAGCTTTTCAAGATCGGCGGCGAGGGCGGTTTGCTCCACTTCAAGCTGTTGCAGACGGGTCGAGTTCTGCTCGAGTTCGATCTGTTTGGTCTTGTGCTGGGTGTTGAGTTCTTTGAGCTCACGCTTGAGGGCGAGCGGGCCGCTGGAGCTCTTCTTACCGCCGGTGACTGCGTAGCCGTGATAGCAGACGCCATCGGGGAGCAGGAAGTACACATCCGGATACTGTAGGGCCAGACGCTGGGCCGCTTCGTGATTCTCGGCAAGGAAGCAGCGGGTGATACGGGGCAGCAGCTCTGCCGGTGCGTATTTGAAACCGTTGGTCATCCGCAGCACTTCGCTGAGACGACCAACGATGCCAGTTTCAGGGCCGACGGGTGGCTCCTCTACGCGGCCACGAGTGAAGTCGGATTCCGGGTCGGGATGCACCAGGAAGGTGGCGCGCCCTTCGAGATCCTGCTTCATCAACTGGATGCCGCGTTGAGCGTCGTCCCACTGATGCACTACTACGTATTCGAGTTCTTCGATCAAGAACTCTTCGGTAGCTTTTTCATAGGCTGTGTCGACTTCGATAAAGTCGGCCAGAACACCCATCGGCTTCAGGCCAGTGGCTTCACCCTTGCCGATGGCGGTGAAGAGTTTCTTCACCGAATCGGTAGTGTAGCTGCGATGGTTGATGATGTCTTCGAGGGAATCGCGACGAGCCTTGAGGCGCGAGGTTTCGGTACGCAGGACGTCCTGTGCGCGGCGGGTGTCGTTTACCTGCTGGCGGCGGGTGTTGAGTTCTGTCTCGACGTACTTGCGACGGTCGGCGATGTTTTCAAGTGTCATCTGCCGGGCACTGAGTTTTTCGCTCAGCTCGGTGCGTACTTTTTCGAGGCGTTCGGATTCTGCCTGGGCTTCGGTTTCTTCGCGGGTGGCGCGTTCGATGTTCTTGGTGACACCCTGCTGCTGGGTCTCAACCTGCGTGAGCTGATTGCGCAGGCGATTCACTTCACCGAGGAGGCTGAAGATCTGCTGGCGGTTGCGTTCGAGCTGGCTGGCTCGCTCGCGCAGTTGCTGCGAAAGAGTGTCGCGTTGCTTGGACTTTTCTTCCACCTGAGCGCGCAGTTGCTGCGCCTGGGTGTTGAGGTCTGCGGCTTCTTTCTGGGCGGCTTCGAGTTCTGTGCGGATCTCGGCAAGACGGATTTCGAGGTTGGCGACTTCGGCTTCGCTGGTGGCGAGGCGCTGGTCGATGTTGCCGATCTGTTGGGACTGGCTGCTCAGTTTGCCGCGGGTGCGCTCGGCTTCGAGCTCGTACTCGGCCAGTTGCTTGCGGGCTGCGGTGAGGGCGGCTTCGACTTCGAAGAAGCGGGCACGCTGCTTTTGCTGCTCTGCGTCCTGAACGGCAAGTGCGGCAGAGGTTTCGTTGAAGGCAGTGGTGGATTCGCCGAGTTCGAGGGCAACCTTGGCGGCTTCGCGCTCGAGGTAGCGGAAGCGGTTAGAGAGGACTAGTTTGACATGGCCATCGAGCTCGGTTTTGAGCTCTTCATAACGCTTGGCCTTGGCGGCCTGACGCTTCAGGCTGTTTACCTGGCGGCCTACTTCTTCGAGGATGTCGAAGACGCGGTTGAGGTTCTGGCGGGCGCTCTCGAGGCGGCTTTCGGCCAGACGGCGGCGGGTTTTGAATTTGGTAATGCCGGCGGCTTCTTCGATGATGGCGCGGCGATCCATTGGTTTGTTCGACAGAATCTGGCCGATGCGGCCCTGTTCGATGATGGCGTAGCTTTCCGGGCCGAGGCCGGAACCCATGAAGACATCCTGGATGTCACGCAGGCGGGCGATCTTGCCGTCGATCAGGTATTCGCTGTCGCCAGAACGATAGAGGCGACGGGTGACAGTGATTTCGCGGGCACTCTTGGGCTTTTCAACTTCTTCTTCTTCCGGTTTGGCGTCAGACTTTTCCCGCGGGAGCACGCGTTCGAGAAAGCTGCCGTCAGAATCTACCATTGAGATGGTGACGCTGGCCATGCCAAGGGGTTTGCGGTCTTTGGTTCCTGCGAAGATGACATCTTCCATGCGGCCGCCACGAAGACTCTTGGCGGATTGCTCACCGAGGACCCAACTGATGGCGTCGCTCAAATTCGATTTGCCGCAACCGTTGGGGCCAACAATAGCCGCAACGCCTTCGCCCTGGAAGCGCATTTCGGTACGGTCGCAAAAAGACTTAAAGCCTTGTAATTCGAGGCGTTTGAGTTTTAGCAATGGATTGATCCCCTCGCAGAAAGTAAGACTTCGCCGACCGCGAACTTTCAGAACAGAAAGGCAGTCAGCACTCGGGGGGGAGTGATTTCAGACTAAACCAGGATTCGCGCAAAGTAAAGCGGCATCGGCTATCTTGTGGGTAGGAAGTTTTCAGCTACAACCTGTTGTGGTGATTTCGGGGTTGGCCAGATCGTTGTCAAGATGCGGTAGAATTCACGCAGCTATGTTGCTTAAAGTCTTTCTGATGATGACGCTCTGCGCCTCCATGTTTGCGCAAGAGTTCCGCTCTACAATTTCTGGCCGGGTGACGGACCCATCTGGCGCATCCATACCAAGTGCAAAAGTAATCGCGACCGAAGCCAATACCGGCGCAAAGGCGGAAGCCACTACCAGTGCGGACGGCGAATACACGCTGCCGTTTCTGGCTCCCGGGCCCTACCAACTATCGGCTGAGGTGCAGGGTTTCAAGAAGTACACCCAGAGCGGCATCACGCTCGGTACCAACGTCCGTGTTTCGCAAGACATCGTTCTGCAGGTTGGAAGCCAGGCCGAATCGGTTACCGTCACTGCAGACGTCGCGCTACTGTCTACAGCTTCCGCTAGCGTCGGCCAGGTGATTACGTCGAGCCAGATTGAAAATATGCCGATGAACGGCCGCACCGCTCTGACTCTGGCCCAGTTGGCCTATGGCGTTACTCCATCCAGCGATCCCCGCTTTACTCGCCCCTTCGACAACGCCGGGCCTTCCGGTTTCTCAATGGGTGGCGGGCAGGCACAATCGAACGAGCTACTGCTTGATGGCGCACCCGACATGACCCGCAATCGTCGCGTTGCCTACAATCCCCCGGTGGATTCTGTCGCCGAAGTGAAGGTGGAAGCGTTTCAGCCGGATGCGGCTTATGGCAACACTTCTGGTGGCACCGTCAATGTCGTGATGAAGGGCGGCACCAATGAGTTTCATGGCAGCTTGTATGAGTTCAACCAGGTGTCTGCACTGAAGGCGACGCCGTTCTTTACCAATGCGTCCAATCAGCGCAAGCCTGTTACCCGCTTCAATCAATACGGCGGATCGATCGGCGGCCCGATCTGGATCCCGAAGTTGTACAACGGCAAGAACAAGCTCTTCTTCTTCTTTACCTACGAAGGCATCAAGCAGTCTGAGCCTGAACCCACGTTCTCGACGATTCCTTCGGCGGCGCAACGCCGGGGTGACTTTAGTGCGCTCACCTCGCAAGGGGTAACCATTTACGACCCCAACACTGGCGTGCTCAACAACGGGATCATTACCCGCCAGCCTTTTGCAGGCAACATCATTCCGGCCAACCGGATCAGCCCGATTTCTACAAACATTCTGAATTTCCTGCCGGCGCCCAATGCCACTGGCAGCGCTATTGGCGAAAACAATCGCTTCGACAACGCGGTTCGCAGCGACAATTTCTCGAGCTATGTGGGCCGGCTCGATTGGAACATCTCCGATCGTCACAAGCTCTTCTTCAACATGCGTCAAAACGATCGTGTCGAAAATCGTGGCAACCGCTACAACAACATTGTTTCGGGAAACTTTCTGAGCCGTGTTAACTGGGGCTTCCTCTTTGACGACGTCTACACCGCGACTCCCACGCTGCTCTTCAACACTCGTGTCAACTGGAACCGCTTCGTCGAGGGCAGCACCCGCCCGAGTGATGGCTTCGACTTTACGAGTCTTGGTCTCCCATCTTCGCTGCGGGCGAGCAGCACCAGGAACGTTTTCCCGCGTATTGACTTTGCCAATTTCAGTGATTTCGGAGATTCTGGTGGCGACCGGACCCCCTTTGATACCTTCCAGATTTTCGAAAGCATCACCAAGATCACTGGCAAGCACAACCTGAAGTTTGGTGCCGATCTCCGCAAGCAGATTGAAAGCTCAAATGCTTTCGGCAATTCCAGCGGCCTCTACACTTTTGGCCCGGAATGGACTCGTGCCGCTTCTAACGCCGCTAACGCGCGCATCGGCCAGGATCTCGCCGGTATGCTGCTCGGCTTGCCAACTGCCGGCAACTTCCAGGTTGCAGCTTCGCGCACGAACCAGTCTTACTACAGCGCGTTCTTCATTCAGGACGACTGGCGCATCCGCAACAACCTGACCTTGAACATTGGCCTGCGCTACGAATCAGAAACCGGCACCACC
>CANGVB010000272.1 GCA_947456995.1 Bryobacteraceae bacterium
ATCGAAGACGATGTCGAAATTCAAAGCCTTACGAATATTGATCGCGCCACCATGGGCGAAAGCCGCGTCGAGCGTGGCGCCAAGGTCGACTCCCTCGTTCAGGTCGGCCACGCCTGTGTCGTTGGCGAAGACAACATCATCTGCTCGCAAGTCGGCCTTGCCGGCTCCACCATCCTCAAAAAGTCAGTCCTGCTCGCCGGCCAGGTGGGAGTCTCAGGACACCTGACGATCCACGACAACGCAGTAGTCTATGCCCAAAGTGGCGTCGGCCACGATGTCGAAAAGGGCACAATCGTTTCTGGCTCACCAGCCTTTGATTTCCGGGAATGGCGGCGCGCCGTCACTGCCTTCCCCAAGCTCGGCGAGATGGTGCGCACTCTACGCGACCTCGAAAGCCGCCTGAAAACTCTCGAAGAAGGTACAACCAAGCATGAGCAATAAGCCCGGTCGCGACCAGCTCGCTTACGAAAAACCCGAGTTCCTCCATTCCCCAGAAGGCCGAAGTGTTCGTATCCTTTCCGAATATCTCGACCCCCTGCGCGAGTTCCGGCTCAACCACATCCACGACACCCTCGTCTTCTTCGGCTCAGCCCGAATCCCAGCACCCGAAGACCCGCACTTCCCCACCCACACCATGGGCCGCTACTACGAAGAGTGCCGCGAGCTCGCCAAACGCCTCACCGAATGGTCGATGAGCCTTACCAACACCGAGCGCAAGTTTGTTGTCTGCACCGGCGGCGGCCCCGGCATCATGGAAGCAGCCAATCGTGGTGCTCACGAGGCAGGCGGGCTTTCGATCGGCCTCAACATCGGCCTGCCCATGGAGCAGGCACCCAACCCTTACATCACCAAAGACTTGAGCTTTGAGTTCCACTACTTCTTCATGCGCAAGTTTTGGTTCTCATACCTCGCCAAAGCCCTCATCGTTTTCCCCGGTGGCTTCGGCACCCTCGATGAGTTGACTGAAATCCTCACCCTCGTCCAGACCCGCAAGCTGCACAAGCGAATGGTCTGCCTTCTCTACGGCACTTCCTTCTGGCGCAAGATTCTCAACTTTGATGCTCTTGTCGAAACCGGCATGATCAGTCAGGCCGATCTCGACCTCTTTGTCTTTGCCGACGATGTTGATACGGCCTTCGAAATTCTCAAGTCCGGCCTGACAAAACTATACTTGAATCCAGAGGTTCCACTGCCCGAGGCTGAAATCAAAACTCCAGCCATCGCCAGTTCCCGCGTGTGACGCCCTTAATCGCCCCGCCCCGAAAGTTGACCTTCCGCGAAGCCCTCAGCCGCACCGGCTGGTGGGAGCGGCTTTTTGTCCTCTTTTTCGGAGTCCTCATCCTCACCGCCGCATTAGCCCTGAGCGATGTTGTCTTCGCTTTGGCTTTGATGGGCACAATCGCTACTGCACCCGTCGCCATCTGGCGCTTTGGCCGTTTGATCATGCGATCGCTGATTTGGCGGCTCAGAAACAGGCTCATCGTCGCCTACGTCTTCATTGCCCTCGTCCCCATCGTTTTGCTGGCAACACTCGCTGCGGTCACCACTTACTTCGTCACCGGGCAAATGGCCATCTATCTGGTAAACAGTGAGCTTGAGCGGCAGGTGGGCACTTTGCGCGGTGCTGCAGAGTCGATCCTCCGTGTGCCTCCAGAGCGCCGCCTTGCTTCCATCGAACGGCTGGGCGCTTATTTCGAAGAACGCTTTCCAAACTTCGAGATCCGTGTCGATCAGGCCGACACCTTTATCTACCCGGATGATGCTTCGCTCGAGAAGCCGCCCGCCGGCCTTACCGACAACTCCGGCATTTTGCTGAAGGGCAAAGATTACTACGTTTGGGCTCATATACGAAGCGCCGATGGCGAAGTCACGGCTATGGCTCCTCTTACTTCGGCTTATCTGTCGAGTCTGATTCCAAGCCTCGGCCCGGTATCACTTGGGGAGAGGTCTCAGTCGCAAGGGATAAGAAAGCGCAAGCGCTCCGTTGCCGCTCCTGTCCAGGTTAACGTTCCTGTTCCGATCAACCGTTTCGATATTCAGTTGACCGGGTTCCGCGAGATCCCGGTTGCCGTCTGGGATGGCAGCCAGTCCACGCGCAATCCGGTTCTGATGATTCAGACTCGTTTCCTCGCAGTGCTCAAGATCATCTTCTCTTCGAAACAGGATTGGGATCAGAACTTCATTCCGCTGGTTCTGATTTCTCTCGGCAGTCTCTTTCTGGTCTTCGAGCTCATAGCCCTGATCATCGGCGTCACCCTCACTCGAACCATCACCGCCACCGTCCATGACATCTACGAAGGCACCAATCGGGTCATGGAGGGCAACTTCTCCCACCGAATCCTGCTCAGCGGCCGCGATCAGTTGGCTCAACTCGGCGACTCCTTCAATCGCATGACCGAGAACCTCGAGCAACTGCTCAAGGTAGCCAAAGAGAACGAACGTCTCAATGCCGAACTCGAAATCGCCAGCGAGGTCCAGCGGCAGCTCTATCCCAAGTCGGTACCGGCTTCAACCCAGTTGGCAATTACTGCCCACTACGTGCCCGCCCGCATGGTGTCCGGCGATTACTTTGACTTCCATCGCCTCTCACCCAAAGACATCTGCTTCTCGATGGGCGATGTGGCCGGCAAGGGAATCTCAGCCGCCCTGCTGATGGCGACAGTACAGTCGAGCTTCCGGTCGCGGATCCAGAATCATACGGGTCACTTGTGCGTGTCTGAGGTTGTCACTGAGCTCAACAAGCAGCTCTACGCCAACACTGCTCCCGAGAAATTCTCCACCTTCTTCCTCGGCATCTTTGACGAAGAAACCTCAACCCTCCGCTACACCAACGCCGGGCATCTGCCTCCGATCCTGATCCGCAATGGCGAGGCCTCTTTGCTGGCCGTCGACGGTATGGTGGTCGGTGCCTTCCCCTTTGCTCAATATGGTGAAAGCTCGATCGTCCTTGAGCCCAAAGACCTGCTCCTGCTCTACACCGACGGCATCTCCGAGCCTCAGAATGACTACGACGAAATGTACGGTGAAGACCGGCTGATTGAACTGGTCAAGAAGAATGCTCACTTGAGCGACGAAGGCATCATCAACGCCGTCATGGAAGCCGTGAAGCAGTGGACGGGTTCTGACGAGTTGCAGGACGACATGACGCTGCTGATTGCCCGGCGGTCTTAACACGTATGGAAATTCTTCGTCGCCGCGCACTTCTATTTTTCTCGATGATGGGTGCCCTCATCCTGTTCGGCACTCTGGGCTTCATCATCGTCGAGCGCTATCACTGGTTCGATGCCCTCTACATGACGGTCATTACATTGACGACCGTCGGCTATTACGAAGTAAAGGCGCTCTCCGCGGCGGGACGCGTCTTCAACATGGTTCTCTTACTCGTAGGTGTGAATGCCATCCTCTTCGGCGTCGGGATGATGACATCTACGATCATCGAGCTACAGCTCGATCACTACTTTGACCGCAAGCGGAGACAACGCATGATCGATTCCCTTCACGATCACTACATCATCTGCGGCTTCGGCCGCGTGGGCCGTGGTGCTGCCCACGAACTAATGCAAGCCAAGGTGCCAGTCGTTGTCATCGACAACAGCGAAGATCGCATTGACATGGTGATCAAAGCCGGCATGCTCGGTGTGCTTGCCGATTCCACCAGAGACGAAACCCTGCGCGGGGTGCGCATCGATCGTGCCCGCGGCCTCGTCGCCGCCCTTGCCAGCGATGCCGACAATCTCTTTCTCACGCTCTCGGCCAAAACGCTAAATTCAAAGTTGACTGTCGCAACCCGGGCCAACGAAGAAGAGTCTGCCGCCAAGCTGCGGCGCGCCGGTGCCGACTCGGTCGTGTCCCCTTACGGTGTTACCGGTTCGCGGCTTGCACAGTCCCTCATCCGGCCTCACGTAACACAGTTCCTTGACTACGCCATGCTCGATCCATCGGTCGATCTCGGCATTGAGCAGTTCCGGATCGATCCTGGCTCAGGCTTCTCGAAGAGCTCGGTTCGCGATCTCAAAGGGATGCGCAAGGAGTACGGCGTCACCGTTCTGGCCATCCGCCGTGGCGATGGGGAGATGGTCTTTAACCCTGATCCTGATTCCCCAATCAACACAGGCGATCACCTCATCGTGATGGGCAAGGCGAGCTCTTTGCATCAACTTGAGAAGCTATTGGTCGTCTCAAAATCATGAAGGTTCTGACACACGAGCAGATGCGCAATGCCGATCTCGCCGCAATCGCTGCAGGGATACCGGCGCTCGTGTTGATGGAAAATGCCGCCTACGCTTTGCTGCGAGCCATCGAGCAGCGCTATATGCCACTGTCGGCACAACGCATCGCGATCTTCTGCGGCAAGGGCAATAACGGTGGCGATGGCCTTGCCCTTGCGCGGCTGCTCCACGTACATCATCAGCCCAAACATATGAAGGTGATTCTGGCCTTCGCCCCAGAAGAACTCGCGCCCGACGCGGCAAAGCAGCTCGCGATGCTTGAGGCACTCGAGATTCCCTATTCGATGCAGTTGCCGCAGGATCTGGCCGCTACCACTCTTGCCATTGATGCACTGCTCGGAACCGGCGTGAGTGGCGAGCCCCGTTCGCCCATCGCAGAACTGATCCAGCAGATCAATGATCTGCCACTGGCTCGCCGTGTGTCAGTAGATATTCCAAGTGCCAACCGGGTTGAAGCCGACCTCACCGTAACCTTCGCGGCCCCAAAGCCGGAACACCTCCTGCTTGATTCAGCAAAACTCGTGATCGCCCCAATTGGCATTCCCGAAAAGTTCATAACGTCTGAACTGAACTGGACCACGCCAGCAGACCTGAAGCCGGTGGGCGCCAAGCGTGCTCTCGATTCGCACAAAGGGAACTTTGGGCACGTTGCCGTGATCGGCGGCGGGGGCGCTTTACAGTTGGCTGGGGCAGCAGCAATCCAGGCTGGCTCCGGCTGGGTAACCATCTACTCACCCAACCCCGATTTCACGATCGGGCTGCCGGATCTGATGAAGGGCGCCTGGCCACCAAATGTTGCAGGCAAGGTGGTGGCAATTGGGCCTGGGCTTGGGCAAAACGAGAAGGCGCTTGTCGAGAGCCTCTACGCAAACCATGATGGCCCGATGGTTGTCGATGCGGATGCCTTGAATGTGCTGGCACCCTTGACCCAATCCACTTCCCACTTGCGCGTTCTCACACCCCATCCCGGCGAAATGCGGCGGCTTCTGGGCCGTGAGCTGGGCGATCGTATCGAGGATGCCAGCGGACTCGCAAAGCTTACAAATGCAGTTGTAGTTCTTAAGGGCCAACGGACAGTAATCGCTTTCCCAAGCGGGCAGGTCTGGATCAATCCAACCGGCTCACCAGCTCTGGCCAAGGCCGGTTCGGGCGATGTCCTCACCGGGCTGATGGCAGCGTTGATAAGTCAGTATCCTGCCCACCCTGAGCAGGCCATTCTGGCTGCGGTTTATTTACATGGGCGACTTGGCGAACTCAGTCATGAGATGACCAGCCTTGCTTCCCGGCTCTGTGATCATCTGGCGGAGGCTCTTCTTGAGTTATCAGTTTGAGACCAGCTCGGCGGAAGAAACCATCGAGGTAGGCAAGCAGCTTTCGGCTCTACTGCCAGAGCGGGGCGCCGTACTCCTGATTGGCAATCTCGGCGCAGGCAAGACGACACTAGTGAAGGGCATTGCCCAGGCCAGAGGGGCGGCAGAGCCTGAAGAGGTAAGCTCGCCCACCTTCCCGTTGA
>CANGVB010000273.1 GCA_947456995.1 Bryobacteraceae bacterium
TGAATAAACTATGAATCCGAAACAAAACAACCCGAAAATGTTTTATTCTTCGTCTTCGCCGTCTTCGTCCTGAGGCGTGAAGAAAACAGGGTCTTTCCCGTCGGCTTCAAGACGCATATCAAGGGCAATACCAACCGAGGTTGCCTCGTCGCGATTCAGGCCACCCGCTTCTTTTTCGATGCGAGTGTAGAGGCTGCGTACACGGCTAGCCGAGATATCAGAGGGCACGGCCATCGCATAAGCAAAAATGGCATCTTTGCGGACTTCGTCATCCATCATCAGATCTCGAAGCCTTCCGATAGCAGTAACGTCACCACAGACGCCAGCACCACGAATTGCCTGACGGCGAACGGCAAGATCAGCATCATCCAGGAAGGAACCGAAGCGAGTGTTATAGGAGGCTTCTCTCGAACGCCACATGGCATGCACGGCGTCTGCCCGGGATTCGGGATTGGCCAGAAATTCCTCGATGTAGCTTCGCATTGCGGCAGGAGCAATGCTGTTCGGCAGAAGCGTAATGAGACTGGCAGCACGAATTGGCGCGGGGTTGGCTGCATCGTTCAGAACTGCCTCGGCAACAACACGAACCTCTTCGATCTGGTTCAGTCTGGCCAAAGCGCGAAAAGCAGCGGCTCGAACAGGTACAGAGCCCGGAGCGGTGGCAAGGGCAATGAGCGGCTGGACAGCGGAGACTGGGAGTTCCAGATCCTCAAGCACATCAAGGGCAGCAAGACGCACGGCCTCGTCTTCGTGCAGAGTGGCGA
The DNA here is from genome assembly GCA_947456995.1 of Bryobacteraceae bacterium. Classification (GTDB taxonomy): domain Bacteria; phylum Acidobacteriota; class Terriglobia; order Bryobacterales; family Bryobacteraceae; genus Bryobacter. The sequence continues at coordinate 765 of CANGVB010000273.1, forward strand.
AATCGACGATCTCGTCATCCTCTAGAACTTCAAATTCCGGGCCCTGCGTATCGGGATAGGATTCGAGGTGATCGATTTCAGGATCTTCGTAGCCTTCCTGACGATTGCGAAGCTGTTCGAGAGCGAAGTCAATTTCGCGGTTTTTTCCCAATTCGAGGGCTAGCTTTTCAAGCGGGGCTTTCCCGGCCGGATCACCGTAAAGTCCCAGCAGCATCGCGCCGTCTTCCATATCGAATTCGAGGCGTTCCAGAATGATTTCAAGGATTCGCGGATCACGCAATCCAAGACCGGCAAGAAGAAATGCTACTTCACCGGCAGCTTCTTCTTCCATTTCGCGATAGAGAGCAACCAGGGCTTCTACGGCCTTCGGCCCGGCCTTTCTGGTGATCTCAAGCATGCTCTCAGGGATCTCGGTAAAGCCGTCTCGCAACAAAGAGATTACGTAGTCGAGTGCCTTTTTGTTGGGCATCGCTGCAAGCAGGTTCAGGATATCGGCGTCGAGTTGGAGGCGGGAATCTTCAGGAGGATTCAGACCATAGCTAACCAGGGCAGGAGCGGATTCTTCTGGCCGGGAAAGAAGCGCATCAATCAGGCGGCGATCCAGGCCCACGCGACCAAGGCCGAGTTCTGCAAGCAGTTCCTTAACCGGAACCTTAGTGTACTGCGAGGGCTGGAGAATCATTTAGTAAGTAGCTCTGCCGCCGCTGGCGTCGTAGGTTTGAGCAGTGACAAAAGAGGAATCAGGGCTGGCCAGGAAGTGTACGACAGCAGCGATTTCTTCAGGTTCCCCAGTGCGCCGCATGGGGATGCGCTGGGTCATGTAATCGACCTGCTGAGGAGTGAGCTGTTCCAGGATTTTGGTTCGGACGACGGCGGGGGACACACAGTTGGCAGTAATGCCGTCGAGGGCAACTTCTTTGCCCAGAGATTTCGTAAAGCCGATGAGGCCTGCCTTGGTAGCAGAGTAGGCACTCATGTTGGGGTTGCCTTCTTTGCCGGCAATCGAAGCAATGTTCACGATGCGGCCATACTTGCGCTTGCGCATGTGAGGCACGGCGGCACGGCAGAGATAGAAGGGGCCATTGAGGTTAACGGCGACGCAGAGAGCCCAGTCGTCGTTGGTCTGCTCCTCGACAGGAGCAGCTTTACCGGCAACACCGGCATTGTTTACTACGATGTCGATGCGGCCCGTGCGGGCAATCACTTCGGCAACGAGCTTTTCGCAGCTCTCGCTCGATGTGACATCGAGCGAGAGTGCGAAAGAGGAATTGGGGAGCGAGGCGGCAATCGCTTCACCGGCCGATACATTGAGATCGGCAATTACTACAGTTGCGCCGGAATTCGCGAAGCGACGGGCAATGGTTTCGCCAATGCCACCAGCTGCGCCAGTAATAATTGCTGTTTGACCAGTTAGATCGAAATAAGCCATCGCAGTAAGATCCTTAGACTTCCTTGATAATGTTGACAGTGATTTCAGCATTCACATCTTTGTAGAGGTGAAGCTTGACCTTGTGTTCGCCGAGAGTCTTGAGAGGCTCGTCGAGAACAATCTTTTTCTTGTCAATTTTGAAGCTTTTGCCTTCGAGTGCACCTTCGATGTCGAGCGAAGTAACGGATCCGAAGAGATGATCTTCTTCACCGGCCTTGCGCGAGAATTCCAGGACAACTCCATTGAGGATCTGGGCGAGACCTTCTGCATCAGCCTTGACAGTGGCTTCCTTACGGAGCCAGCTCTGGCGCTCTTGCTCAACAATCTTCTTGTTGGCAGCAGTTGCAGCAACGGCCATACGGCGGGGGAGAAGGAAGTTACGGGCGTAGCCGTCCTTTACCTTTACAACCTCACCGCGCGAACCGAGCTTGTCGATATCTTCGCGGAGGATGAGTTCCATTTACTTTTCTCCTTCCCGCGTCGCAAACGGCAGCAACGCGATGTTACGGGCGCGCTTGATGGCAACGGCCAGACGGCGCTGAAACTGGGTGCTGGTGCCGGTCAGGCGCCTTGGCACGATCTTGCCGCGTTCGGACACATACTGCCGGAGCAGGTTGATGTCCTTGTAGTCGATGTAGTCGATCTTTTCGACCGAGAAACGACATACTTTTTTGCGACGGAAATACTGCTTCTTATTGACGATGTTCGCCTTGTCACCACCGGTGGGGCGCATCGAGGCCGCAATGGGGCGGCCGCCTCTTCCTTCAGCCATGGTTCAGGTTCTCCTTATTCGCTTCCACTGGTTATTCGGCTGCCGGAGCTTGCGCTTCGGCGGCTGGGGCTTCCGGGGCTACCGGCTCATTGGGCTTGCCGGGAGCTGGCACTGCGGGCTCGCTCGGGAGAGCGGGGGCTACAGGGCCAGGTGCGGCTGCACCAGGGGCAGGAGCGGCGGGCATTGCTGCAACCTGCGGCTTGCGGGCGGCGCGCTTTTCGCGACGCTTCTTGCGCTTGTCAACCCACTTCATCTCTTCGTCGAGACGAACCGTCAGGTACTTGATCACCAGATCGTTGACGCGCAGACGGCGTTCGATTTCTTTGATCGTGATACCAGTGGCTTCAAAGCGCAACAGGATGTAATAACCTTCAAAATAACGGCCAACCTGATAAGCAAGCTTGCGCGTGCCCCACTTTTCAGTGGTCTGCACGTTGCCGCCTTCTTTTTCAATCAGCTGTTTCATCTGTTCGATTAGCGGATCGACCAACTCGTCGGTCGAGTCGGGTTTTACGATAAACAGTTCTTCGTAAAGTCTGAGACTCATTTTTCCTCTTCTTTAGAACCTTGGGCGCGACGATTGAACCTCGTCATGGCCTTTTCGGCGCCTTCGGCAATTATGGATTCGATGCTGGACGATGCTTCATCCAACCAGAGATCCAAATCGGCACGCATGCTCTTGGGAATGACCGCAAGCACAAAGTGCCTGGCTTTTTCACCTAAAACAACAGGCCCGCTGCCAAGCGGAGAGCCCGGGTTGATACCAAGCCGGACCCGGGTAAATTCTTCCGAACGAACTGAGGAAATGATGGATTTCATTCCGTTATGTCCGCCGGCCGAGCCTCGGGTGCGAATGCGGAGATTTCCCCATTCGAGTGCAAGCTCATCAAAAACAACAATCAGGTTCGCTGGAGTCAGCTCGTACTTATCGAGGAGCTGCTTGACAGCGGCACCGCTGAGATTCATGTATGTCAGCGGCTTGGCAACAACGACGCGGTTGCCGTTCACGTCTCCAACCCCAACCAGAGACTGGCATTCGGGGCGGGAGATCCGTAGACCGTTGCGCGAGGCAAAACGATCTACGGTCAAAAAACCAACATTGTGCGGAGTCCACTCGTATTCGGGGCCGGGATTGCCAAGACCAACGATGAGCCAGGATTGCACAGTGAAAAACTATTACTTCTTCTTGGCAGGAGCCTTGGCAGCAGGAGCGGCCTTAGCGGCAGGAGCAGCGCCCTTGGCAGCCTTGGCGGCAGGAGCAGCAGCGTCTTCCTTCTTGCCCTTCTTGGCTACTTCGGGTTCACCAGCCTTGGCTTCGGTGGCTTCTTCTTCAGCACGCAACGAGACAACGTGCGAGATAACGAGTTCAGGATCTGAGAGCAGCCGCATGGAGCCAGTCATCGGGATGTCCTTGCTGCGGACGCTTTCGTTCAACTTGAGACCAGCCACGTCGATGGTGAAGTTCTCTGGAATGTCGTCGGGGAGTACTTCGATTTCGACTGAGCGGTTGACCAGCTCATAGTGGCCACCCTGCAGCTTGACGCCAGCGGGGTCGCCGGTGGTGACAACGGGCACGTTGACGGTGATCTTCTTGGTGAGATCGACGCGCTTGAGGTCTACGTGCAGAATGTTGCCCTTGATGGGGTGCGTCTGCCAGTCGAGGATGATCACAGGAGTAACCTGACCCTGTACATCCAGGTTAAAAATGGTGTTAAAGCCGCTGGAGCTGGTAAGGATCTTGGTGATTTCCTTGGGGCTCAGGGTCAGAGCAACGGGGTCGCCGCCGATGCCATAAAGAATACCGGGGCTCTTGTGCTCGACGCGCAGGCGGCGAGCGGCATTTTTGCCACGGGTTTCACGGGTTTCGGCTACGAGGGTAATGTCTTTGCGCATAAAATCTGCCTCTACTGGTCTTTCTGTCGCTTACTCGAAAAGTACGCTGATGGATGTTTCGCCATGGATGGAGTCAATGGCCCGAGCTAGAAGCTTGGCCACGGAGAGAACGCGGATTTTATCGCACCGCGCAGCCTCCGGACTCAGGGGAATGCTGTTGGTAATGGCAACCTGTTTCAGATACGGAGAATCCGTAATCCGTTGCACTGCAGGGCCACTCAGGACACCGTGCGTGGCACAGGCCTGAACGGAGGAAGCACCGCGACGCGACAGCGCCTCGGCAGCCTTCACAAGAGTGCCTGCGGTGTCGATCAAATCGTCAACCAGCAGACAATTGCGACCTTCGACGTCGCCGATGATGTTCATCACTTCGGCTACGTTCGGCTGGTCGCGACGTTTATCAATAATGGCAAGAGGGGCTTGCAGGCGCTTGGCAAAAGCACGAGCCCGTTCTACGCCGCCGGCGTCGGGAGAGACGACGGTCAAATTTTCGATCGGGAAATCCTTGAAATGGTCCAGCATCACTGGAGTTACAAAGAGATGGTCCACCTGGATATCGAAGAAACCCTGGATCTGCGCAGCGTGCAGATCCAGAGCGAGAACACGGTCGGCTCCTGCGCGCTCTACCAGATTCGCCACCAGTCGAGCCGAAATCGGGACGCGGGGCTGATCTTTGCGGTCTTGGCGGGCATAGCCAAAGTATGGGAAGACGGCGGTAATTCGATCTGCGGAGGCACGCTTGAGTGCGTCGATGATCAGCAGCAATTCCATCAGGTGATGGTTTACAGGCGAGGAAGTGGGTTGGATGACAAAGACATCAGAACCACGAACGTTTTCGTGCACCTGGATCCAGGTTTCGCCGTCTGCAAA
>CANGVB010000274.1 GCA_947456995.1 Bryobacteraceae bacterium
CCCATCAACCAAACTTCGCTCGTCCCAGACCGCGCACTTCGCATCGCCACCTGCTTGCCGTCAGGTGACAAATCCGGAGAACTTTCGAGCGTCGCAGACGGCGATACCGCCACAGCGTCCCCTCCACTTCGCTTCAGTCGGTACACATTCAAATCGTCCACCGCCACGGCATAAACCAATCGCCCCGTCTTTGCCGCCACCGTCGGGTCCGCTGCCAGCAACTGTGTTCCACCCAGTCGAGTCATCTTCGTCGGATCCTCAAGATCGATCTTCCAAAGCGCCCGAATCGCCTTCCCCCGCGGCAATGCCGCGATGACACTTCTTCCATCCGGCAGCACCGCAAACCTTGAAATATGACGATTCTCACTCGTCACCTGTCTTGCTGCCCCCGTCGCAACAAAGCCCGCCCCCAGTTCCAGCGTAAACAACTCCTCCACCCCCGCTTCCCTCGCGCGTACAAACCATAACCGCCGCCCATCCGCCGATACCGCAGGCATTCCGTCGTATTGAAATCCCTCCCCGGGCCGAGTCAACGTCTCTCGTTTTCCTTGCCGGTCCAGCTTCACCAGCCCAAGCGTTGGCGTTCCTTCAACGCTATCCCTTACCACCAGTGCCTCATCTCCCGGCAGCCACGCCATCCTGTCTCTTCGCGGTACTGTCGTCCACCTCGTCGGCACTCCTCCGGCCAACTCCTGCACCATCACTGCAAACCGGTTTGTCCCCTCTTCCCTCAAATAGCCAACCCGCTTCCCATCCCAACTCAGCGCTGGCCAACTATCGCTAGCTCCTGTCCCTTCCAAATGCTTAGTTTCATCCGAATCCATCCGACGCAAATAAATTCCAGGCACACTGCCCCGGTACGTATAAACCAGCAAATTTCCGTCTGCCGACAGATTTGGCTCCATCGCCTGCCCCACGCTATCTGTTACCAGATGGGACTCTGCAGCCACCCTCTCCCCTCCTCTCCACATCCATGCCGCCACCACAAAAATCAAAACAACAACAACCCCAGCGGCGATCTTCCACTCCCGGCCACTCCAAATCTTCCCCGCAGGATTCCCCCGCTCAATCGTAACCACCGAATAGGTTCCCTTCGGAATCTCAAACTGAACATTTTCCCCACTGCCGCTCCCCGCATAATACTCCTGCAATTTCCCTCTCAGCCGCCTCACCTCAGACCGCACCACCCCATCCACCTTCGGGTCATACCCTGCATCCCGCCCAAACACCGCAACTCCAATTACCGTTTCCTTCGGTGCCTCCTCCTGATCAAACAAGAAGCGAAGCAAATGACGCATTCGCTCGGCCGCTGCAAACTCAGCAGAGCCAAGGATTCGTTCCAGGTGCTTTTGCCTTACTTCTGTAGCCAAATCTAAATGTTTCATTGTGTTACACGGAGTGGAACACTCCAACAACACACCATTCTACTTTCATCGCCCTCGAATCTTATCCAAAGTCGAGTCAAATGAAGTTCACTCTCCTTCTCTTGATTCTGGCGATTCATCCTCTTTCGGCAGCCCTCTTCTCTTACTCAGGTGCTCTGCCAGGCGAGGACCAACGTTTCACCCTCGACTTTGTCGTCAACTCAAACAACCAAATCCGTACTGAAACTTTCAACGACAGCATCGGCGGATTTGTCCCGGTACTCTCTCTTTTTAGAAACCTGCAACTCTTTTCGATTGCCTTCGGAATGCCCGGTGAAGCCGTCTTCGATTCCTTTGTACCGCCAGGCGACTACCGTCTTGTTCTAACTGTTCTCGACAATCTCCCCAACGGCCCCACCTTCGACGACGGCTTCACCCGCGATGGTCAGGGCGCTTTCACCCAAGCTGTATTTTTCGGCGATGGACCCTATTCGTCTCCATTCGGAGACTCTCGCTCCCCAAACTTCTCGCTGCGACTCACCGGCGATATCACAATTCCAACTGAGGAATCCGTACCCGAACCTCAAACCGTTACCCTAACCGCTCTAGCTCTAGCTTTACTTCTTACAAGGAAAAAATAATGAAAACGATCTCGTTGCTCACTCTCGCTTCTCTTTCACTGATTGCCCAGGACCTTCGGCTCATCAGCGACACCAACACCCGTGCTTCGATGCCAGACACTCCCCTCGGCACTCTCCCCCAACTGGCCGTCGATCCAAACTCCACCACCTATCTCCAGTTCGACTCATTTTTGGTCGCCAATTCCCAGCGCCCCGAAGACCTCATCACTGCCACCCTAAGGCTCTACGTCAACCGCCTCGCCACCCCCGGTGCCATATCGGTCGCCGCCTATTGCCGCCCTGTGGTGGAAGACGTTCTCACCCACAACAACCGGCAACTTCCGCTCTGCAACGCCCTTGTCAGCACGCTCCCCGTAACCGCCGCCCAAAACTTCATCGACATCGACGTCACAGAACGTGTCCGTACCGCCCTCAACACCGGCACCGGTCTCAGCTTCCTCATCACGCCTGCCCAATCCGCACCAACTACAAGTGTTCTATTCGATTCCAAAGAAAGCTCAACCACCAGCCACGCCCCAAAATTGATGCTCAACTACAAGCCCTTGTTCTTGACAGGCCCCATCGGCCCCCAAGGTCCCATTGGCCCAATTGGGCCCGTCGGTCCGGAAGGCCCGGCTGGGACCATGAACGAAATCAGATGGCGCTCTGAACGCTACAGTTGTCCTGCCGACACCAGGTGCTCTATCTCAATCTCTTGTGGAACGCTTCGCATGCTCGTCACAGGAGGCTGCGGTCATCGAGACCTTAACGGTGCAACCACGGATATCAAGGTCAACTACTCGGGCCCAAAGATTGAAGGGCCGCGCACGGACTCTGGCTCCGACGTTACTGGCTGGATGTGCACCGTCACCAACTCACATCTGTCCGCATCTCGTGACTTTGAAATTTGGGCCGCTTGCATCGTTCGTTAGCTTAAATGTTGAAGACGGGCTCACTTGTCCAACCAAAGACCCGTAAGCCCGCCTCTTCCCCCGCAGGAAGGTCTATGCGGCCTGATAACCTTGCAGGTTCACAAAGGTATTGCTACCCGTTGTAATCAACTGCACGTTCAAGGCCGTTGCCGCAGTTCCACGCAATGGCGTAGGCAATGCAATCACCGCCGGTGCCACCATCGAAGCCGCCGCTTGTCCTCTCCAGATAACGGTCGCCCCGTCCTGGATCTGGATTTCACTCGCAGTAGCAGATGTATTCTGATACTGCACTGCCGTCACGTAATTGCGCACTCCAGCCGCTCCTGCCGCTCTGGCCGCAGTTACAGTGGCACTGGTGATGAGACTCGCGAACTGCCAATCTGTTTCAGGCAATCCATAAGGTTTCATCAACAACTGCATCCCGGTCGTCCCGGTCAGCGCCATCGCATCATTGGCTGCCAGCGTCGTATCCACTGCCACGCGAACCCGGCCCCCGGTCTGCACCGGATTCCCGCTCACCGCAGCCGAATCCGCAGCTAGCCCACCTACGCCAACTGATCCCGCCGTGCCACCATTCAAGCTGTTCGATCCACCCCACTGCGCATTGTTCACCGTTTGATTGGCATTGAGCGCTCCACTCACAACCGGATTCGGGTCCATCGCAATCGCATACGGAGCGATCCGGATGCTCTGTGTCCCCGAAGTCCAGGCTGTGGATCTCACTGAGATATGTGTTGCCCCGGGGCAATAAATCTCATACGCATTGTTTGTGTTGGTCAGCGCACCTGTCGCCGTCACAGCCGATGTCCCGTTGATGGCAACTGCTTGCACTGCCACGTAGGTCACTCCATCGTTGTAGCTGGCCTCAAAGCTCAAATTCACTCCGGCATATGTACCGCTGACGTAGATCGACGCTCCATTGAATCGCACCATCGCCGCCGCCACACGCTGCCCATTCGCCGTAATGCTCCCAGTCACGATGCTCCCTCCGGCCTCACCGATGCTCAACGCACCCTGATCCGTAGCCAGGCTCACCGCAAGGCTGTTGGCGATCGTCCGTGCCCCCATTGCAGCCACGCTTACAGGCACTGCCGTCTGATTCGTAGCAAGTGTCACCGACGTACTCGCTGCCATGGTTTGTGGCCCTGTCCCCGAAAGGCTCACCGGCACAGCCACCTGGTCTGAAGCAATCGTTACAGACTGGCTCCCCGCCATATTCAACTGTCCAGTCCCACCAAAACTTACCGGCAAGGCTGGCTGATCTGACGCAAGCGTCACTGAAACGCTCTGAGCCATCGGCTTTACCCCGCTGCCAGACATCGATACGGGCATCCCGCTTGCATCAGTCGCAAACGTCACCGAAAGGCTGTTTGCTGCCGTCTTCGGTCCTTCACTAATCAACTTAACTGGTCTCGTGAGTGCCATATGCTTATTGCTCCGTGATGACGCAAATCAGTTGCGCCGCTTGATTCTGATTCTGATTCGCTCGCACGCGCACAAATCCGCGTGTCGGTAGTCCCTGAATTTCATCGTCCAGCGCAATCGATCGCGCAGCCGCTGCTTCAATTCGGACTTCCTGTCCCATCGAGTCGAAATGTGGCAAAAAACTTCCGTCCGTTGGACGCAATATCTCAAAAGCAAAAGAATTCCCGTTGAAATTGTCAGGCATTAATATCCCTACTAAATTCCCGGAATCCAATTGAAATCCTTCACTCAAAGGACTCCCTTGCGCGATCGTAATCGTGATATGACGATTGATGGCCATAAAATCTGTCTCCTGGCGGGGGTTACGAGGGCTTAGACAGGCCCAAGGGTCGAGTCGGATAAGCATACCGTCTCAGCAGGGGATAAGAGATTTCCCTTGGGATTAATGTAAAATAGATTTGTATTTAATTCAAGCTATTTATTGAATAATTATTTTCTAATTGAAATAAGCGATTCTAATCTAGCTCTTAATGTCCCCTTGGCCCCCACCGTCGCAGCCACATTCTTAAGCTCCCGCGGGTCCTCCCGGTAGTCATAAAGCTCCTCACCCTCCGCCCCGCCATTCCACATCGTGTACCGGTAGCGCTCATCCCGAATCGAATACCCCATCACCGGCTTCCCCTGATTCGGCCGCTCCACCTGCGTCATAGCCGCCCGTTCCCAACGCGCATCCGGACGATCCAGCAACGGCCTCAAACTTGTCCCATGTAGATTCGAAGGCGTCCCCCCAAGCCCACACAATTCCGCCACCGTCGGATACAAATCCAGCATCTCCACCGTCCGCGAGCAACTCTTCCCGCGGGCCTTCACCCCAGCCCCCGAGATCATCAACGGCGTCCGCGCCGCTCCTTCAAACACCGTCTGCTTCATCCACTGCCCATGCTCACCCAGGTGATAACCGTGATCACTCCAGAACACAATCGTCGTTCGGTCCTGTAACTTCAACCGCTCCACCGCATCCAGCACACGCCCAATCTGCGCATCCAGAAAAAGAATCGTAGCGTAATAAGCCCGAATCACTTCCACCCGCTGCTTCTCCGTTAGATCCCAATTCGCCGGCTTGGTAAAGTAGGCCCACTTCGGCGCAATATTCATCTCCCACTCTTCAAACGGCAGCGCCTTCACCTTATCGAGCGGAACCCGGTCAAAGTACTTCGACGGCGCAATAAACGGGCAATGCGGCTTATAAAATCCGGCCCCCAAAAAGAAAGGCCGTCCCCGGTTCTCCTCTAGAATCCGGATCGACTCGCCAGCCACCTTCCCGTCCGTATGTTCTTCATCCCGCCCCGGCGAAGCATAATACGCCA
>CANGVB010000275.1 GCA_947456995.1 Bryobacteraceae bacterium
ATGGCCGCGCTGAAGAAGTGATGGGCAAGGCCCTTGCCATGGACGGCTATCGCAAGAAAGCCTTCCTAATGACGAAGGTCTGTGATCGTGATTACGCCGGTGCGATGAAGCACCTGGAAGATAGTCTGCGGCGCCTCAAGACCGACGTGATTGACCTCTGGCAGTTCCACGAGTGCAACTACTACAACGACCCTGAAATGCTCCAGGAAAAAGGCGGACTGCGCGCTGCGATCGAAGCAAAGAAGCAGGGCAAGATTCGCTTTATTGGCTTTACCGGACACAAGCACCCACGCATCCATCGCAAGATGCTGGCTCTCAATTTTGCCTTTGATGCCTGCCAGATGCCTAACAATGTGATGGATTATCGCTTCGAAAGTTTCCGCCATGAAGTGATGCCCGAATGCGCAAAGCGTGGTGTTGGCGTGATCGGCATGAAGGGTTGTGGCGGCGACGCACGGATGTTGAAGGATGGCGTTGTAACTGTGGAAGAGTGCTATCGATACTTCCTTTCCCAACCCATCAGCACTCAAGTTGTGGGCCTGGCAAACATGGAAGACCTCAACCGCGCTCTTGCCATGGCTCGTAGCTTCAAGCCCATGACTGCTCCGGAATTGCAGACTCTTAGCTCGAGGCTGCGCGATGTTTCAGGCGACGGCCGTTATGAGCACTTCAAAACCACACAGCGCTACGACGCCGCACACCATCGCAAGCAGCATGGATTTGCTGAATGAGATGGCAGCTCTTCTTCCTGCTAGTTTGCACTGCTTCGGCTGAGGTCCTCTTTAAGGCAAACTTCGAGACGGGCGATTTGAGCGAGTGGAGCAAGACGGGTACCCGCGGCCAGAACGCAACACCGCGCAACATCCAGGTTGTCAGCGATATTGTCCAAAGCGGAAAATACGCAGGCAAGTTCACGATTCATGAAGACGATGTCTTCAACGCGCAGCAACTGCGGGTACAGGTGGGAGGCCCGAAGATCACGATCGAAGAAGGCTCGGATACTTACATGTCCTTCTACCTGTACATGGCCGATGCCCCTAAAGACCGTGACAATTTCTTCTACTGGGAAGGCACACCGCCACCCAGGTACAACAACGTGATGACGTGGTGGGTTGAGCCTAAAGAAGGCGGCACGTTAATCAAATACGGCACAGGAAATCTGGGCCGCAATGGCACGCATTGGGAGGCCGATTTCACAACAGGCAAATGGCATCATCTGGCGATGCATATCCACTGGTCTGAAGATGGCGAGAAGGGCAACACGCGGCTCTGGTTTGACGGAGCGCTGGTGCTGGACAAGAAGCTAAAGACCAAGGGGCCGGAGACGATTTACTTCTGCCAGCCCGGCATTCACCGCAGCCCTCATAAGGCATCAGAGGACACGATCTACTTCGACAACTTCATTCTTGCCGACAAGCTCGAAGACGTCCTGTTGCCTAGTTCAAGATAAAGGCCCACAGGGTATCGCCAGTGGCGACCGTCAAATACTGATGGCCGTCCAACTGGAAGGTCTGTGGTGCGTTTGTAATGTTGCCGATGCGGGCATTCCAAAGCGGCTTGCCTGTCTTTGCGTCGTGCGCAACCAGATTGCCCATCCCGTCGCCAGCAAAAACTAGGCCGCCGGCTGTGGCCAAAATGCCTCCACCTCCACCGTTGCCGTAGTAGCGATGCCGCCACACTACTTTGCCGTTGCGGTAGTCGATGGCGCTGAGATAATTGCCGCCGGTGCCGACGCCAACTTCTTCTTTGCCGCCAAGGCCCATGGATCCGCGGGGATCAATGTCGGTCAGGTAGAAGAGGGAAAAGCCGTTGCCTTCCGGCACATAGAACAAACCTGTGTCGGGAGAGTAGGCCGGCGGCTGCCAATTGACAGTGCCATCTGAGGTTGGGGAAACTAGCGCACCACCAACCGTCGGGTCTTTTATCGGATCATGTTCTGGCCCGCCAAACTTGTTCAAGCCCTTGGCCCAGTTGGTCCATTGCCCGTATTTGGAAGTTACCAGACGCTCTCCGGTGACTCGATCGAGAGTAAAGAAATAACCATTACGCGCAGCAGTCAGCACAAGCTTGCGCATCTTGCCGTTGAAGGGAGCGTCTACCAGCACAGGGGTCTGAGCGGAATCATAGTCGTGCATGTCATGCGGGGAGGTCTGGAAGTACCAGGCCATCTTGCCGGTGTCGACGTTGATTGCTACCAGCGAACAGGTGAAGAGGTTGTCGCCATCGCCACGTTTGCCAGTGGTGTAGGCAGGAGTGGGGTTGCCGGTGCCAATAATGTAGAGCTTCGTTTCAGGATCGTATGCACCGGGAATCCAGGTCTGCGCGCCACCATGGCGGGCGGCATCGAGGCTGGCCCAGGTATCAAGGCCAGGGTCGCCCTTCTGCATCGGCACAGTGTAGAACTTCCACTGCAGATCTCCGGTTTCGGCATCGAAAGAAAGCAGGAAGCCGGGAGAATCGATGTCGTTGCCAGTGCCGACCAGTACGTGGTTGCCAACGACAATTGGGGCTGGCGTAGAGAAGTATCCTTGCTCGAGATCAGCGATGGTTTTGTGCCAGCGCTCTTTGCCGGTCTTGGCATCAAGCGAAACGAGGTAGTTATCTGGCGTCTCCATGTAGAGATAGTTGTTCCAGATGGCCATGCCGCGGTTGCCGATATGCGTGCCACCACGGGTCTTCCAGTAGTAGTGCCAGAGCTCGCGGCCATCACGCGCATCGACAGCCCAGGCATTGTCCGGCATTGTGAAGTAGAGCGTGCCGTCAACGGCCAGTACCGAAGCCTTGATCGTGCCACCACCGGCGGCGAGCTCACCTGTGCCCTCGCCACCAACAATCAGCTTGGTGGGCGGGCCACCGCCAAAGCGGCCGCGTCCAGCGCCTGCCGCCGGAGGCATGCCCGGTGTGTAGCGAACACTCCATGCAAGCGAAAGATGCTTCACCGTCGAGGTGTTAATCAAATTGAGCGCACTGAATCGACGTCCCGAATAATCGCCGTTATAGGTGGGCCAGGAATCCTTGAGCGGCTTGAGCAAGTCTTCGGGCGCAACACCACCGCCTTGCGCAAATAAGGCTACAGAGCCTGTCAAGAGAACGAGGAATTGGAGGAACTTCATTGTAGGGTCACCAGATAAGCGGTTACGTTATGCACATCTTTGTCGGTATAAACGGGAAGCATTTCGCGGTGTGGTGTCAGAGGGTCGTTTACCACTACTTTCGGCAGATCCCCATCGCGACGGAAGGACTTTGCCGAGCCATCGGCAAGCTCCAGCGTCACCACGAAATCATCGATTCGAAGTAGCCGCCCCGTAACCGGTGCGCCGCCTTTGGCTGGGGTGACGGTTACGGTGACGATGCGGCGAGGAGAGTCGCTGGGTGCTCCGGCTCCACCTCGGCCGGTTCGCCCGCCTGCTACCCAGGTATTCTGCAGTGTTTTCGGATCTTTGATCCGCGTCGCGATTCCCTTCAGGTCTCCCGTTGTTGAATGGCAACTGACACACTTTGCTTCAAAGTACACCTTGCCCGCATCTGCGTTTCCAACCAGAATGGTTGGCGGTTCCTGAGAGCTGGGCGGCTTGCCCTGGCCGCCGATCGTAGAAAGAACAGTCCGCACATAGGCTGCCACGGCATGGGCATCTTCAGGGCTCATCGGGATCGCCGGCATCCCGCCGCTCTGCAGGCTTCCTTGAATGACGGGGACAATCTTCTCGCCCTCGCGGTCGCTTAATGAGAGTTGCGAGCGCAAGAGGTTTGGCCCGCCCATGTCACCACCGCGCAAGTCTGCACCGTGGCAACCCCGGCAGGAGATTCCGTAGATTCCCTTGCCTTTGGCCACCTTTACCGGGTCTTCTGCTGCCCTTTGCTGGCCGGGTACAAAACCTCCCTGCCGTCTGGGTTGGCCGGGCGGCTGCTGAGCCCAAACTGTAGTGGATGCAGCCATGGTCAACGCCAGGTTGAATGCAATTCTGTACTTCAAATTCGACATGAACACCTCACAGGATTAGACCCATTCACGTCATGATGACACGCCATCAATCTGGGGTCTATGATTCTAACGTTCTGCGGCTCTTCAAAAAGATCCACCGGCCCAACCCCAGCAACAGCGCCGACCCGCCAAAGATCTTCGTTTCATAAAGCCAGACATTGCTGATGTCCTCCGTTGGCAAAATCGAGAAGGCGAGTGCAATCAGAATTACGGAAATGCCAGAGATCGGTGCCCAGCGCAGCCCCGCCTTCCAGGCGCTGCCAAAGATGTAGAGAAAGGGAGGAAAGCTGCCAAGCACCATCATCGATACCAGTTCCTGATAGGCCGCCCGCATCGTGTCGCCCAGTTGCATCAACAAGAGTAGAGCTGTCGAGGTGCCCGCCAGCGCAAACACCGATACATGGGGTGTTTGCCACTTGGGATGGATGCGTGCGAATGCTGCAGGCAAAAGCCCATCGCGCCCTGCCGCGTAGCTCAGTCGTGCGGTTGCCGAGACGATGCCGCCAAGCTGGCCGAGCATACTCATCACCGAAAACACAGCAAACATAAGGGGTAGCCAGAGCCAACCCAGCGATTTGGCTCCGACTTGAGCTGCCTGCATGATGCCAAACAAAACGCTGGTCTCCTCCGGCTTCTGTAGAACGAGGATGGCAAGGGTTGCCACGCTGTAGAAAAGCACGCCCCCAAGCCCAGCCATCCATCCGGCCCGGCGAATCGTTTTGCCAGGCTCTCGAATCTCTTCGCCCATCATTCCCAATAACTCAATGCCTGTCAGGGCGAAAGCAATTTGGGACCACAGATTGAGCGCATCGATCCCCAACGGAGGCATCAGGTTCAAACTTGTCGCCGACCCCTGACGCAGGAAGACAACTCCTGCTGCAATCACCAGAAACAAAGCCATAAGCCACGTTGCCACGCTAGCTGCGTTCTGATTCCAACGCCCGATCCGCACACCCAAAAGGTTGATCCCAACACCAGTCCAGATTGCAGCCACTGCCGCGCCCACGATCAGGTTGCGGTTGTCGACAAGAGCGGGATCGATAGCGTAAGCGGCAATGCTGATGTAGGCCAGCGCAGCATTCGGAACCCAGCAAGCAATCCCAATCCAGTACAACCAGAAAGCAAGGAAGCCATGCCAATCGCCAAAGTCTTCGCGAGCCCAGACATACTGCCCGCCTGCGCCGGGGCGGCGTTCTGCAAGGGCGCCCACTGCCTGAGCGGTGGGCCCAACGAAGAACAAACCAGCGAGTAAAAACAGGGTTACAGACCCTGGCCCTGCATGAGCCGCAGTCGCTAGCCAGCGTGTGCCAACGATACACGCAATTCCAAGCAGCGTCACATCACGCAGCCCCAAGCCCCGACTTAGCTGCGTAGATGCTGATTGGTTCATCTTGGAGAGTGTACCAATGCTAGGCTAATGAGTCATGAATCGTCGTGCTTTTGCAGGGGCTTTTGCAGCTGCCGCGCTGACCCCGTTAAAGGCAGCTTCTCCGCGCATCGAAACTGCTGCTCTGCGAGCGGATCTAGAAGCTCTGAGCCTCATTGGACGCCCTGCCGGCGGCACCTTCGAGAGCGGCGTCAGCCGCATCGGATACTCTGACGCAGATATCGCCGGTCGCAAATTCTTCATGGACTTGCTCAAGCAAGCAGGAGCAACCGTACGTATCGATGCTGCTGGCAACATCTTTGGCTCCCGGCCAGGCACAGACAATTCATTGCCTCC
>CANGVB010000276.1 GCA_947456995.1 Bryobacteraceae bacterium
GGCGTGTCACGAATTCGCTTACTATGAGCCTGGGTCTGCGTTATGAAAGCTTTGGAGTGCCGGCGAATTCGCTGCGCACTCCGGCTTATGCGGGGATCTTCAACCTGAACACGACAACGTTCGACGGACCATATTCGCTAGCGAACCAGGTGAACCCGGACCGGAATAACTTCTCTCCGAATCTGGGACTTGCCTACAGCCCGAAATTCACATCAGGGATTCTGGGGCTTTTGTTTGGGGACGGGAAGTCGAGCTTCCGTACCGGTTATGGCATTGGCTACGAGAGCTTCTTTAACAACATCGCCTCAAACGCAGTGGCCTCAACACCGAACCTGTTATCGACGCAAACCCTTGGTGCGGTGACTACGGCTACTCCGCGCGGCATCGGGAATTTCTTCAGCCAGATCCCGACAACATCACGTGCTCCGAATGCACTCGATAGCCAGACGCTGATTGATGCGAATCTTCGGAATCCCTATTACCAGCGGTACAACTTCTCCATACAGCGGCAGCTTCAGGGTGGATATTTGATTGACCTTGCCTACGTTGGCAGCCGTGGTGTGAAGTTGTTTCTCAATGAGGATCTAAATCCGCTGGTGCCTGCGAATCTTCGGGTCTTCCCAACCGGGACGACGGCGGCAAGTTTTCCGGCAAACCGTTTGCAGCAGCGCTTTGACCCGTTGCAGGGGCCGCGTACGGTTCGTACGAACGGTGGCAATTCGCGCTATGACTCCTTCCAGGCAGAGCTCAAAAAGAGCTACCGAAATGGATTTGCATTGACGGGCGCGTATACGTGGTCGAAGTTCATCGACAATGGCAGCGAAATCTTTGCCTTTGGCGGCGGGCTATCGATTCCTTCACTGGCGCAGACGCCTTCTCCATTTGGCGGGCAGCCGAATGAGCGCAGCCTGAGCGCGTTTGACCGGAATCACCGTGCGGTGTTCTCCTCGATCTACAGCTTGCCCTTTGGCAAGAAGCAGACCGGGTTGGTGAATCGCGTGATTGGCGGATGGCAGTTGAGTGGGGTGGCAACGTTTGAAGCTGGTGTACCTTATACGATTGTGAATGGTCTTGACGGGGATGGTTTTGGTGGGGCTGGTAATGACCGGCCTGACTTCAACCCCTCGGGCCGGCCGGGAACAAGAGCAATTTTCAGTGCGACCAGCCCAACACAATATGTGAACCCGGATGCGGCGAATGCGCCAATTGCCGCGAGCGACGCGATGTATATCCAGAGACCTACTTGCACTTCAGCATCGGGTTGCGCGCCTGGAAACCTTGGGCGCAATACGATGCGTAGCCCGGGGATCAACAACATCAATCTCAATGTTCAGAAGGACACGGCAGTATCCGAACGTGTCCACCTGCAATTGAGAGCTGAATTCTTCAACCTGTTAAACCACGTGCAGTATGGCGTGTCGACGGCAAGCGCGTTCGCGCCGGCTCTGGGTACGCTTGGAGCAAATGTGCAGGCGACCTTGGGCGGCCGATTCCTGAATGCCGCATTCCAGGATGGTGGCGGCCGTGTAACGCGCTTCCAGTTGAAGGTTGTCTTCTAGACCGGCATCTTCAGCAATGAGACTGGCGCCTCTCGTTCGCGGGGGGCGCTTTCTTTTTTGAAGTACTGTTTGGGGTAGAGTCTCTTAAACTGGAAATAGACCAAATGAGTGTTAAAACGTATTCGCGCCCAGACCTTGTTGCTCAGCGTGCCTTGTGGAAGGCTGAGGGGAAGAAGGTTGTCTTCACCAATGGGTGCTACGACATCCTGCATCCGGGGCATGTGCGGCTGCTTGAGGCGGCTCGCTCTCTTGGGGATGTTTTGATTCTGGCCTTGAACACCGATGACAGCGTGCAGCGGTTGAAGGGCTTGTCGCGGCCGATTCTGCATGAGGATACTCGGGCCGAGATTGCTTCGTCTCTTGAGGCTGTTGATGCGGTTACGTTCTTTGATGAGGATACGCCTCGGGAATTGATCGCTGCGGTGTTGCCGGATTTTCTGGTGAAGGGGGCTGACTGGAGCCACTTCATTGCCGGGCGTGAAGAGGTGGAGGCGGCTGGTGGCAAGGTGATGGCGCTGCCGCTCGAGCCTGGGTATTCGACGACAAATCTGGTGCAACAGATATTGGATCGCCATCAGTGATTCGTGACCTTCTGCTGAGTGTTGCCGAGCGGGCTGAGTTTGTCCATGTCGTGGAGCGGCTTGGGCAGGAGGATGCGCATACCCTATCGCTGAGCGGATTGACTGTGGCGGCCAAGGGGCTGGTGCTGGCTTTGCTTTGGGAGCGGACTCGCAAGCCGATGCTGGTGGTTACCGATGGCAATCGTGAGGCGGAGGCGCTGCTTGAGTCTACGAATACGTTTCTGACTTTGCTGGAGCCGTCTGGGGCGCGGGCGCAGCTTGTGCCGCCGCTCGACGTGCTGCCGCATCAGAAGCTGGCACCGCACTCGGAGATTCTCGAGCAGCGGGCGATTGGGCTTTGGAAGCTCTCGACGGAGCGCGCGCCGATTACGATTGCGCCTGTTGCTAGCGCGATGTTGCGCGTGGCAGCGCCTAGTTTCTACCGGCAGTTGGTGTTGTCGCTGAAAGAGGGCGAAGAAGTTGCTCTTGATGATTTGTCGCTGCACCTGCGGCGGATCGGTTATGAGCAGCGTGAGCCGGTGGAGATGGTGGGGGAGTTTTCGATTCGCGGTGGCATCGTGGATATCTATCCGGCTGAGGCGGATAAGCCCGTGCGGCTGGAATTCTTTGGGGACACGATAGAGACGATTCGACGATTTGATGTCGAGACGCAGCGGAGTGTGGCACGGGTGCCGGAGGTGCGGATTCTGCCTCTGGTGGAGACGCCTACCGATACGGATGGGCCGCGTGAGTTTTCACTGTTGAATCTGGTGGGTAAGGGGTTGTTGTTTTGGGATGAGCCGGAGCAGGTGCGGGCGTCGGCTGAGCGGTTCTGGAAGCGGCTTGAGGATGGGGCGCATGAGGTGGAGCCGGAGGGGCATTACTTCCACTATGGGGAGCTGGCTTCGCATGGGGCGGCGTTGATGCGGGAGCTGGAGTTGCGTGAGTTGGGCCTTGATGTTGGGGCGCATGCGTTTGAGTTTGGCTCGCGGCCGGGGATCACGTTTCGCGGCAATATCCGGATGGCGGTGGAGGAATCGCGGACGCTGGTGGCGGGCGGGTCGCGGGTGATTTTCTTTGCGAATTCGCTGGGTGAGGTGGAGCGGTTTGCGGATGTGTTTAGTGAGTACAAGGTGCCTTATCAGGTGATGTTGCCGCCGGAGGAGGTGATGCCTTCTTATCTGTCTGAGCGGGTGTATCAGGGTGCGAATGCGAATGTGATTTTGGTGAAGGGGAGACTGGCGCGGGGGACCGTGTTTCGTGAGCCGAAGCTTGCGTTGTTTGGCGGGGATGATCTGTTTGAATCGTCGGATATGGTGGCGCGGTCGAACCAGCGTGGCCCGGTGGCTTCGATGGGTGCGTTTGCGGCCGATATTGCTGATCTCAAGGTAGGCGATTTTGTGGTGCACCAGACGCATGGTGTGGGCAAGTTTTTGGGGATCAAGGTAATCAATCAGGGGGAAGGGAACGGGGAGTTTCTTCTGCTTGAGTATGCAGGGGAATCGAAGCTGTATGTGCCGGTGACACGGCTGGATCTGATCTCGAAGTATCGCAGCGGGAGTGGCGGGGAGACGAAGGCGCCACTCGATAAATTGGGCGGGATCACGTGGCAGAAGACGAAGAGCCGCGTGAAGGCCAAGATGCGCGATATGGCCGATGAACTGCTGAAGTTGTATGCGCAGCGACGGATGGCTGAGGGGTTCTCGTTTTCGCCGGATTCGAACTGGCAGCGTGAGTTTGAAGACTCGTTTGAGTACAACGCGACGAAGGACCAGATGGCGGCGGTGCGGGATATCAAGCGCGATATGGAGAGCGAGTTGCCGATGGATCGCCTGGTGGTGGGCGATGTGGGTTTTGGCAAAACGGAAGTGGCGATGCGGGCGGCGTTTAAGGCTTTGGGGGATGGGAAGCAGGTGGCCGTGCTTGCGCCTACGACCGTGCTGGCATTTCAGCATTACGAGAGCTTCAAGCGGAGGTTTGCTGCGTTCCCGGTAAGGATTGAGCACTTGAGCCGGTTTCGGAATCCGAAGGAGTCGAAGCAGGTGATGGAAGACCTTGAGAACGGCAAGGTGGACATCCTGATTGGGACGCACCGGATTTTGTCGAAGGACATCAAGTTTCCGGATCTTGGATTGCTTGTGGTGGATGAGGAGCAGCGCTTTGGTGTGACTCACAAGGAGCGGCTGAAGCAGATGAAGAAGAACGTGGATGTGTTGACGTTGTCGGCAACGCCGATTCCACGTACGCTGCATATGTCGCTGGTGGGCATTCGCGATTTGTCGGTGATCGAGACGCCGCCGAAGGACCGGCTTGCGGTGCATACGGTTGTTGCGAAGTTTGATCAGGAAGTGATCAAGGCGGCGATTGAGCAAGAGATTGCTCGCGGGGGCATGGTGTACTTTGTGCACAATCGCGTGGAGTCGATTTATGAGCGGGCGTTTTCGATTCAGGAGTTGGTGCCTGGGGTGAGGGTTGGTGTGGGGCATGGGCAGATGGTGGACAACGAGCTGGAGAAGGTGTTGCTCGGGTTTATGCGCCATGAGTTTGATGTGTTTGTGTGTACGACGATTGTTGAGAATGGGCTCGATATTCCGCTCGCGAACACGATCATTATTGAGAACTCACAGAACTATGGCTTGAGCGAGCTGTATCAGTTGCGCGGGCGTGTGGGCCGGTCGAATCGCAGGGCTTATGCTTATTTGCTGGTGCCTACGGATACGGAGTTGACCGAGGTGGCTCGGAAGCGTCTGGCGGCGCTGAAGGAGTTTTCGGATCTTGGGGCGGGCTTCAAGATTGCGGCTCTCGATCTTGAGTTGCGTGGGGCTGGCAGCTTGCTTGGTGGTGAGCAGAGTGGGCATATCAATCTGGTTGGATTTGATATGTACATCAAGATGCTTGAGGAAGCAGTGAGGGAGATGAAGGGCGAAGAGGTGCCGCTTGAGATTCACTCGACGCTGAATCTTGGGTTTGAGATTCGGATTCCTTCGACTTACATTCCTGAAGACAATCAGCGGTTGCGAGCTTATAAGAAGATTGCCGATGCGAAGAGCCGCGAGGTGGCGAATGAGATTGTGGCTGAGTTTGCGGATCGCTACGGGCCGGTGCCGGAGGATGTGAAGTTGCTGGTGGACTTTGGGCAGGCGAAGAATCTGGCCCAGGTGATTGGCGTGGAGAGTGTGGAGAGGCGGCAGGGGATGTTCCAGGTGAAGTTCCATCCGCAGGCGAAGATTGATCCGGCGAAGTTGATGGAGTTGGGGCAGAAGTCTCCGGGGGCGAGTTTTTCGCCGGCTGGGGTGCTGAAGGCAATTGATACGACGGGGGCGTCGCCGGGGAAGATTGTGGGGGCGTTGACTGGGTTGCTTGAGGGGTTGAGGGCGCGGCCGTTTTGAAATGGCTAGTGCGAGGTGTGGCTTATCTTGTTTTGCCAGGGGTGGTGTATTTGATTGCGCGTTGGATGGGGGCCTCGGCGTTGTTTAGTGGGGGGCTTGCTGGCGGATGGTTTGTGTTTGCTGTGTTTCTGGTTGAGGTATTGGGGCGAGGTCTGGTGGATTGGATGCGGGTGGTTCGGAGCGGGTGA
>CANGVB010000277.1 GCA_947456995.1 Bryobacteraceae bacterium
GCAATCATGAAGTCCTGACGGATGCGCAAGCTACCCAGAGTGACATGGCCTTTGATGATCTCGCCTGTGCGCGGGTCGGTGACGCTGGCGCCGTATGACCAGCCGCGCGTAGAACGGTGCACCCACTGGATGATGTTGTAACGGGCGTCCATTGAATCTGCGCCTTCGGGCATGATCTCGACTTGGAAGGCGTTGCGGTAGCCGATGGCTTCGAAGGCCTGATTCCACCAGCGGGCCCCTTCGAGGAGGGCTGTGCGGATGGGCTCTGGTGCGCCACGGTCAATGTAATAGACGAGGGGCTTGACGGGGTCACTGACTTTGGCGCGTGGGTCTTTCTTCTCGAGGCGGTGACGGGTGATGAAGCGCTTGTCGACGGGTTGTTCTACGGGAGTGGCGTAATCTTTGAAGCGGAGCTGGTTGTAGCCGGAGCGGGGGTCGAAGGCTCGCTGCTTGAAGCCGGGAGGCGGTAATTCGAGGAAGCTGTGATGGACGCGGAGGGTCATCGAGTCTGGGGTGGGGGTGACGCTTGAGACGAAGTTGCCAACGCCTTCACCGGCGAAGGTGATGGTGGCTTCGGCTTCGGTGTTCTTGGGGAAGGCTTTGGTGCGTGGCATGTAGATGGCGCTGCGGGCGGGGTCCAGACGGAAGGTGCCCTGCTTCATGTCGCGCAGGCGGCCAGCGACGTTCATTGCGTCGCGAACGACGAAGTTGGTGATGTCGATGAGGACCTTGTTGTTTTCTTCTGCTTCCACTGTGAAGCCGTAGAGGATACTCTTGGCGAAGCTGTCTGCGACGGCCTGACGTTCTGTTGCGTCTGGCGAGATGGCGCGGTAATCGAGATTTTCCTGCACCAGCAGAACCTTGGGGCCGACGCGTTCAAAGTGGACGACGCGCTCCTGGCCGAGCAGACCGCGGTCGAGACCGGTGTCGTTTGAGCCCAGGCCTGCGGGCAGACTTTCGTAGTAGAGGAAGTCTGTATTGAACTTGTCGATCAGCAGAAACAGCTTGCCGGCTTTGGTGTCGTAGTAAAGCGGGAAGTAGCCGTCCTGCTTTTCGAGGCTGGCGGTTTTTGTGGCCAGGGTTGTTTGACCAAAGGTTGCGATAGAAAGCAGTAATCCAATGAGTAGCGCACGCATCATACTGGTTATTATGCGGGTCGGATTGCTTGTTTTGCTATCGACGATTGCAGCGTGGGGGCAGAAAGTCTGCCCGGACACGCTGGTGTACAGCGCTTGCGATGTTGTCTTTGAGTTGGATGCGGCCGAAGCGAAGGCTCATCCCGAGCCCTGGAAGACGGTAAAGATTACGGCTGAAGTTAAGAGCCCTCGCTTTCGTACCTTCCTGGCAGATGCTTTCTGGGATGGCGGCGGGAAGATGGTGGTGCGTGTGGCACCGACCGACGACGGCCTTTGGGAGCTGAAGATCACGAGCAACCTGGCTCGTTTTGACAAGCAGACTCTTAGCTTCAATGGTTTGGTAAGCGAACTGCCTGGCTTTATTCATAAAGCGAATGTTCATCATTGGCGCTATTCGGGAAGCCAGAAAGCGCATCTGTGGCTGGGCATGGAGGTGTGGGATCTCGCGAATGCGGCTGAAGAATCGTTTGAGACCGTCAAGGCTCAGAAGGCTACGCATGTGCGCACGGTGCTTGAGCCGGTGTGGCCGCCAGAGCCGAAGCGCTTTGAGGCCTTTGAGAAGCGAGTGCAGAGGCTGAATGCTGATGGGATCATCGTTGACGTTGTGCTGGCCGGGCCCAACGGAGCGCTGGTGAAAGCGTTGCCGGACTGGGCTACGCGTGAGAAATATTTTCGATATGCGCTGGCGCGGCTGGCGCCCTTGAATGTGACCTGGGAGCTGGTGCAGGATTGGGAGACTTACAAAGATGCGCGCACGATGCTGAAAGATATCGGGTCGCTCATCATGAAGATCGACCCATACAATCATCCACGCAGCGCTTATCCGTTGGGCAGCACTTCAGCCTTTGTTCGCGATGGCTGGATGACGCACATCCTGTGTAACGGGGAGGACCCTGCTGTGCCGGCGATTGAGCATCAGTTGTATGCGATGCCGATTGTCAGTGTTGGCAAGAAGATGAATTCGAAGGTGCTGTGGAATGCGGTTGCGGCGGGCAGTTACCTTGGCTACGGGGCTACCAGGGCGATGGCGGAGATTCTTGAGAAGACGCGCTATTGGGAACTTGAGCCTTATTTTGATGTGTCGAACGGGCGCGGGTTGGCGCTGATTGGTACCGATTATCTCGTCTATGTGGATCGACCGGGAATCGTCGAAGTGGAAGTGGAAAAGCACACCTATGATGCTGCCTGGGTGGATGTAGCAACGGGTGAGCGCACGCCGATGAAGGAGTACAAGGGTGAGCATTTTATTGGGGAGCCACCGAGCAAGGATCGTGAGTGGATCTTGCATCTTTCGCGTGAAGGCCGCAAGGAGGGAATGCTCAAGAGCTACAAGTTTGAGAGCGAGGTGATTATGATGCAGGAGTTTGAGATCGACCCGAAGCGCATCCCCTTTACGGTTGACATCAAAGACAATGCGGACCTGAAGGCGGATTCGCCGGTGCCCTTCACGATTACGATCACGAAGGATTCGCGCGCCACACGGTTTATGCAGTATCTGGTTACGGCCGACGTGCCGACAGAGTTGCAGGGCATGCGGGTGATTACAACCAAAGACAAAGGCCCGATGGTGTTGCCATCGGCTCTGGCTGCAAGGTTCCCGGCTGTGTTGAATCTTCGCTTTACCGGGATCAATTCCAATGGCAAGGTCTACTTTATCGATCGTATTGTGAGGTTGGTGAAGTGATTCTGGCAATCGATACAACGCATGAGGTGGGGAGTCTGGCGCTGGTAGAAGGCGGGCAGATTGTAGAAGAAGTGACGCTCGACGGGGGCGATGGCTATGGGCATTTGCTCTTCGAAGCACTGGGTGCTTTAAGTGTGCATGTGAAGGATGTGGACGGCTTTGCGGCTGCTTGCGGGCCGGGGACGTTTACTGGCGTGAGGATTGGGCTCACTGCAGTGAAGGGCCTGGGCGAGGCGCTGGGCAAGCCTGTTTATGGGGTGAGTAATCTGGACGCGTTGCTGGGGTTTGGCACAGGTTTAGTGGTGCCGTTTTATGACGCTCGCCGCGGCGATGTCTATGCACGGTTGCTTGATGGGAGTGAAGTTGTGATGCCGCTTGCGCGAGTGCGGGAGTTGATTGACCGGGAAGTGGAGTGGGTGAGTTTTGAAGCGGTCGACGATATGGCTGTTACTCTTGCTCCGCGTGTGATTGCGGGGGCGGTGGGCAAGCTGGCTGAGAAGCGCTGGCTGGCCGGGGAGCGGCCGGATCCTGCGGCTCTTGACGCCAATTATGTGCGTCGCACCGACGCCGAGCTTAATTGGCGGGAAGCGTAACTTTGCCGGTGGCCGTCCATTCAACGGCGCGCACGAGCAGGCGCTGAAATTCGGGGACGTCGAGGTTGGGATTGGCTTCGTTCTTCCAGGTGTGGCCGAGCATGGTTGTGTAGACGCGGCCTTTGCCGTATTTGCGAACCCAGTCCATCGGTTCGTTGCGTTTGGAGTCTTTGCTGTAAGCGTAGGTGAGGATGTGGAGGTGCTTGAGGGCCTCGGGTGGGCCGTGCTGGCCGTGGGTGAGTTGCTCGGCTCTGTGTTGCCAGAAGACGGGTAGCCCTTTGGTGATGGGGTGTTTGGTGTCGAGGATGTCGACGCGGAAGTCGTGGCGGGGGCCGTGGCCTGGGGCGAAGCCTTCACCTGCGGGTACGAGCATTGGCTTCTTCTGGATATCGATGACCAGGCCGGGGCCGAAGGATTTGTCGCGCCACAGAAGCCCAACAAGCTGGTTGTATTCAGGCCATTTGAGGAAGGCGTTGTTGGCGGCATGGAAGATCACGACGCCCCCACCCTTGTTGAGATAGTTAAGGAAATCCTGCTCGACGGCTTGCGGCCAGCGGATGCCGTTTTCGAGGTGGCCGCCGTTGAAGTTGTTGATCACTACCTGATAGTTCCCGAACTTGGGGTGCCAGTCTGCTGCTGTGGGCGGGACGGTTGAGACGTCGACCTGGAATCGCCCGGTGCGCTCGAGGGTTGTTTTTAGAAAAGTTGTGGCGGCCTGCCAGTCGTGATTGTTTACGCCGTCTATGATCAGGGCGCGGATGGGCTGAGCCTCAAGTGGCAAGGCGAGTGCGAGGAGTAAGAGGAGGCGCATGTGGCTAGTGTTTGGGCGTGATGCGGGCTTCGAGCAGGTCGATGTCGCGCTCGATTTCGTGCAAGGCTTCGTCTCCGATCTTAAGCTGTTTGCGCAGGTCGAGAATGGCAGTGCGTTCGATCTTGACCAGCTTCCACCAGAGGCGCTGCTCGTCGAGGTTCTGGAAGTCCTGCGGCTCGTCGCGACGTTCGATGCCGGTTTCGATTTCGAGGCGGGCGCGGAGGTCGGCCAGACGGTCTTCGTAATAGCCACGGATTCGTTCGAAGGCTGCGCTGGTGCATTTGCCGTTCTCCTGAGCTTCAAGAACATGCTCCAGCACTTTCTCTGTGGCGTAAATGCGGGCGTTCAACTGCTCCTCTTCGCTGGCTTTGTCTGCGGGCAGGCCCAGTCGGCGGACGATCCAGCGCAGCGAAAGTCCTTGGAGGAACAAGGTGCCCAGGATTACTGCGAAGGTGAGAAACAAGATCAGGTTCCGATAGGGGAAGGGGAGGCCGCGCTCGGTTTCGAGCGGGAGTGCCAGGGCCGCGGCAAGGCTGACGACGCCGCGCAGGCCCGTCCAGCCGACAATCAGCACACCGCGCCAGTTGGGCACAGGTTCGTTTTTGGATAGCCACGCTGGCAAGTAGGCTGCGGGGAAAACCCAGATCAGCCGCATCGCGATTACGCCCAGCAGGATGATGCCAGACCACCAGGCCAGCAGGCTGAGCGGATAGCCGCCGAGGCCCTCGAGAACTGAGGGAATCTGCAGGCCGATGAGCAGGAAGATGGTTGCGTTGACGATGAAGACAAAGGTCTGCCAGACGGCGAAGCCACGGATGCGCGAGTTGGCGTTGAAGAGCTCTGGCGCGTACCAGCCGAGGATGAGACCGCTGGTGACGGTAGCGAGGACGCCCGAGGCATGTACCTGTTCTGCAGCGAAATACGAGAAGTAGCTGAGCAGGAAGGTGGAGAGAACTTCTACCTCCGGGTCGCGCAGAAAACTGTAGACTTTGACGAAGACGATGCCGAGCAGGGCGCCAATTGCTACGCCACCGAGGACAATCCAAAGGAAGGAAAGTGCTGCGCTCGACCAGGCGAGGCCGCCACCAGCGATTGCGATCACGGCAAATCGATAGAGGGTGAGGCCGGATGCGTCGTTGACCAGGCTTTCTCCTTCCAGAATTTGGACGACGCGCTTGGGCAGGCCGAGCCCGCGGGTGATGCTGGTGGCTGCGGCAGCATCGGGCGGGGAAATGATCGCACCGAGCAGAAAGCCGGTGGCCCAGTTCATGCCGGGGATAAATTGTACGCAGAGGAAGGCTACCAGGGCGCTGGTTGCCGTCACCAAACCGAAGGCCAAAAGGAAGATTGCGCGGCGCCAGCGCCAGAAATCTCGCCAGGAAGTGAAAAAAGCAGCTTCGGTTAGAACCGGCGGTAGAAGCAGGAAAAAGACCATATTGGGGTCTAGCACGATGCGTGGGGCACCAGGGA
>CANGVB010000278.1 GCA_947456995.1 Bryobacteraceae bacterium
ACAATGATGCCAACCACGTGAATGCCCTGCACGTAGGCGAGCATCATTTCATAGAAAGGCAACTTGAAGAAGTAGAAGCCAATTGGCTGCCCAAAGACCGGGTCGCGCCAGGCATCGGCTACCGCAGCGGTAGATCCGTAATAACGAACTACTGTCCAGTTATCAATCAAAGCAGCGCCAAGAATCAGCGACACCACCAGCGCAACACCAACCTTCCACCACTGAAAGCTCCCGCCTTTCGCCCGCGAATAGAGAATCCAGAGGATGGGGAAAATGATAAGGCCAGCGCCAATACTGGGCAGCCAGCCATAGAGCAGCATCTGCCCCCAGGTGTCGGCTTGCCCGACTTCGGTCCACCAGGCAAAATCGATCCAGGTGCGGGCTATCGTGCGAGCACTCGCAATCAGAATAAAGAGAAGCAGAAGCCAGCCACCCAGTCCAAAACCACCCGATCTTGCTGCAGGGCGGCGGCTGGGAAAATCATCCATGTCAATTACATCAGGTCTAGGCATTTCACCTCCACATTGGCACAGAATCGACTCGCCCGCTTAAACTCAGGGTGTATGAGCAAAAATCTGCGGCTTGCCGTTGCCCTGATCGTGGGAATTCCTCTGCTTGCCTTCCTGACGCTTTACCTGCTTGTGGACCCTCAGAAGATCAGCCCGCTTCTCGTCGCTCAACTCAGCAAAGCGCTCAACCGCAATGCAAGTATCGAAAAACTCGATTTCAAAATCTTCCCGCCCAGCTTCAAAGCAAGCAATCTTGTTGTGGCCGACGATCCCGCCTTTTCGGCCAAGCCCTTTCTTAAAGCCGAGACGCTGGAAATACGCCCGGCCATCCTTCCACTCCTGTCTGGCCAGATTGAGCTACAAAGCGTCCGCATACTCGAACCCCAACTGGAGCTGATCCAAAACGAAAAGGGAGTCTGGAATTTCGATTCCATCGGAGCCTCCAGCAAAAGCAACGAGCCGAATTCACTGAGCCTCAATCAACTCGTAATCGAGAGAGCAAATCTGGGCATCAAGCGGCCAGACTCACCTCGAGATCTCTACACAAATCTCTCCGCAGAGCTTCGCAATTACGCAGAAGGCAAGCCTTTCGGCCTCAAAGTTTCCGCCCAGATGCCTTCCGGGAAATCAATCGAAGCCGAAGGCACCATTACGAGCGCAGGCGGCAAAACCACCTTCTCTCAATTCACGCTGGCTCTAGCTTCACTCAAGGCCAGCCTCAACGGTGAGGCCTCAGCCGGTGCACTGAACCTTGAACTCAAGATCCCGAAATCACCCATTGCCGATGCCGCTCCGCTCTTTCTGCCTTCCGCGATGACGGTAAAGGGTGACGTAATTGCCGGCATCAAAATCACAGGCACCCCGAAAGAACCCGTCCTCAATGGTCGGCTGGACATCGCAGGCTTTGAAGTCTCTGGCGGCGACATCAAGCAACCTGTCAAAACCGCCAAACTCAGCCTCGTGCTCACACCCGAGCGCATCATGCTTGAGCCAGCCAATATCTCCAGTGGCTCCACGCAGCTTCAAGCCTTCGGCGTAATCGCGCACTACGACAAAGCCCCAAGGCTTGAGGCAACACTGATTGCTCCAGACGCTCAATTGGCCGAGCTTCTCGCCATTGCCCGCGTCTACGGCATGTCTTCGGTGGAAGGGCTCAGCGCTACAGGCCAGGCGAAGCTTCAGATTCGCGCCTCCGGCCTACTCGAAGCAAAAACTCCACTGGCATTCTCAGGCACTGGTTCCCTTCGGAATGCAAGCTTCCAATCTCCGTCTCTTACAAAGCCAGTCGAGATTGCAAGCACCGATTTCCGCTTCGAATCAAACTCGGCCTCGCTCTCTGCGATTCAGGCAAAACTCGCCTCATCGAATCTCCAGGGGGATTGCAAGGTCTCGAACTTTAAGAACCCGGTAGTGGAGTTTAACCTCGCCGCCGACAAGATTCTGCTCGACGAGATCCGCAGCCTTGTGAAAGACAGCCAATCGAAAAACGATTCTCCGGCCAAACTCACGGCCAGCGGCTCAGTCAAGATCGGCACACTGCAACTGGCCGAACTTACCCTCACTCAGCTCACCGCACAAAGCAGCTATCGCGACGGCCACCTGGTGCTTGCGCCCCTAAACGCATCTCTTTATGGCGGCCGCCATTCCGGCTCGATGGACATCGACTTACGCCCCGCCAAGCCCATCTACAGCATGAATTCGAAACTCGAAAAGATCGAGTCTTCACAATTTCTGGCTGCCGCGACTTCGCTTAAAGGCATCGTTAGCGGACCCTTCTCGGCCGATCTACAAATCAACTTTTCTCCGGCAGACCCGGTGCAGATCGCCCAAAGCCTGAACGGCAAGATCTCACTCAATTTTGCTCAGGGCCGCATTGCCAGCTTTAACCTGACCAACGAGCTTTCGGCCCTGGCCAAGTTCCTCGGCTTCAACCCCGCCACCGAAAAATTCACCCAGTTCATGGGGCTTACCGGAGATCTTGAAATTACCGGCGGCAAAGCGTCAACACAAAACCTCAAAATCGATCTCGCTAACCTCACCGCCGGCCTCACTGGCAACATGAACCTCGCCGATCAAACCCTCGATCTGAAGCTGCTTTCGGTGCTCGACAAACGCTTCTCAGATCAGGTCGGAGGCAACAAAATAGGCGGCTTTATGACAGCCGCCTTCGCCAATCCCAATGGCAATCTTATGATTCCTGCCAGCATCAAAGGAACCTTCGCAAAACCCATCATGGCTCCAGACCCTGGGGCAATTGCCAAGATGAAGCTGCAATCGTTCAACCCCAAAGATCCGAAGCAGATGATGGACAGTGTTAACAGCGTCTTCGATATGTTCAAGAAGAAGAAGCCGCAGTAGATTTAGGGCTCTTCCCGAACCCGGACCGTCGGCATCGCAGGCATCGGCATTCTCATATTGCTGACCTCTTCCACCTTGTAATCGGCTGGCGGCTCAAAGAGGCTTTTCGGTGGGGCACCGAGCTTGATGTTTTCAAGCCGTGTTACGGTCTCGCCCATCCGTGGGTCATTGTGCTTTGTCAGCACCATGGCATTAATTTCTTCACTGAACCAGGTCTCGGTCACAATCTCGATTGGCCGCTCGTTGCCAACTTCTCCAGCAGGGATGGTCATCGTCATTCTGGTGCCTTTGGTATTCAGGCCTTCAACCATCCTCCGGCCAAGGTCTTCACGTTTGACCTCTCCTCCAGCGTGTGTATCGATAGCCCGAAAAACATTCAAAGGGGTCGTGTCGGTTGTAGGCCCCACAATTCCGTTTTCAACCAATACTTCTTGCGCGTCTCCCTGAACGATCTTGCGCTCGATCACAATTTCTTGTCTCACGTGCTGGTCGCTCTGCGTTCTGAACACAACGTTCTTCGATCCGCCCGACTTGGATTTCAAGGCAATCTTGGCGTGCGAATCCAGCGTGTACTGCACCTTAGCCACGGGGTCGTTAATGAAAACACTGATCACCGGTTCCTCGGTTTGTCCAATCGGCCCCAACATCTGAATCTTCGATTCCCGGCGAGTTCGCCCTTCGGTGTCGCGGGCAAATTTGCTACGGTTGGTGTTCTTGATTCGATTCCCGTCCTGCAAAACCTGCGTCGTCTCGGGGGTGGGATCGGCCGAATAGGCTGCACCCTTCGATTCATCGGCATTGGCAAAGAAAATCACCCCTGCCGGGCCAATCTCCTGCGCGGGAACAATCTGCGCGGCCTGTTGGCCCAAGGCCAGGCTGGCCGCAAAACCAAGACTGTAAATTACTTTCATAGAGAAGCTCCTTAATCGTATTCGTTACCCAACACCCGGACGGCCCGCGCCATCCCGTCATCCCCAAGCAGGACTTCCGCAGTCATCATCGGACGCACCACCTGATTCGGCCTTAGCACCCCAAGTGCCATCAGCCTCTGCCCGCTCACACTCACTCTCAACACCTGATAGGCCTGTGGCTGTGGCAGCATCTGGCTCTCTGCGATCGACACAAAGCGGGCCTCTTCGCGCATCACAGGAGCAGACTTCTTTACCGGGCGAAACTTCCGAGCCACAACTGGCACCGCAACTTCGACAGGCGCAGTAGCCGCCACGGCCGGAGCAACCTCAACGGGCTTTTGAACGTGCTCTACCTTCGGCGTCCACAGCATCCAGGCCGCACAGGCAGCCGCCGCCAAACCGCTGAGACTTGCAATCCAGACTCGCCGCTTGCGTCGCCTCGATTCCGCCATCAACGCCGCAAAGTCTGGAATGGGCGCCGTCAACGTCTCGCCATACTCTTTCAACAAGCCATCGAGTTTCATGCCC
Organism: Bryobacteraceae bacterium; assembly: GCA_947456995.1. Taxonomy (GTDB): domain Bacteria; phylum Acidobacteriota; class Terriglobia; order Bryobacterales; family Bryobacteraceae; genus Bryobacter. The sequence goes on from CANGVB010000278.1 coordinate 4,307, forward strand.
CACTCCCTTCGTATTCGCTCAGCCGCCGCTTCAGTTGCTGCCTGGCCCGGCTCAGTCGGGACCTCACCGTACCAACAGGCAAATCCAGCGACACCGCTGCTTCTTCATAACTGCATTCTTCGAGTTCACATAGCACCACCACTTCGCGATAATGCTCAGGCAAACCGAGAATGGCATCCCTCACTGCCGCAATCCGCTCTGACCGCTCGAAGTGAGACAGCAGGTCAACGTCGCCCACTGCATCGTCCTCAAGCGCTTCTTCCCGTTCAGATCGACGCGCGCTGCGCAACCGGTTCCGCACCATGCCAAAGAGCAGGGCGCTCGCCGTGCCACGTCGCGGGTCAAACTGAGAAGGTTTGCGAATCAGGTCAAGAAAGGCTTCCTGCACTGCCTCGGCCGCGCGCGACTCAGAGCCCGAAAATGCCAGCCCAAAGCGATAGAGCCGCGAGTAATGGCTCTGATACAGCGCTTGCGGATCAAGCGTCTCGACAATAGTGATGGTTTCAGCAAGGACCACTGCCTCTAATGGACGCGACAATGGCATTTAGTTCCCGAAAAAACTCAGGCCTGCAGCAACGCCATCGACTCAGCAAACAATTCATCTGCCCGAGCCTCATTGCGGCTCTCCACCGCAACCCGCAAAATCGGCTCCGTATTGGAGGCCCGCAAATGAATCCAGCCATCCTCGAGATTCAGCTTCAAGCCATCGGTGCGCTCCAGTTGCGCAGCCGGATGATTCTTCTCCATAGCCAGCATTAAGCCGCCCAGCTTGCCATGAGCAAACTGCACCTTCCCTGCCCTTCTGAAGAAGCGCGGCAATGCACCGGCAATCGCGCTGACGCTTGTTGCTTCAGCAGCCAGCCGGTCCAGCAAAAGCGCCATCGCCGTATAGCTGTCGCGGCATAGATGTGTGCCTGAGAAAATCACCCCGCCACTGGAGCCTTCGCCCCCAATCAACGCCTTCACCGCCTTCATACGATCCACAACGTTGGCCTCGCCCACGGCCGTACGATAGACACGCCGCCCAAACTTCGCGGCAACTTCATCCACCACATTGGATGTAGTCAGATTCACGGCGATATCTCCGGAAGCACGAGCCAGCGCGGCTTCAATTGCCAGCGCCAGCAGATCGTCGTTATCCACCATCACGCCATGCTCATCGCACACGGCCAGCCTGTCCCCATCGGGGTCCTGGCCAAACCCGATATCACAACCCGCTGACTTCACTAGCGCCATCAACTCGCCCAGCGACTCAGGCTTCGGTTCAGCCTCCCTCGGAAAGGTCTTCGTCGGGTCCACATGAATTGCATGCAACTCACAACCCAGCACGTCCGTGAGAAACCAGACACTCATCTCTGAGCCGGCACCATTTACCCCATCG
>CANGVB010000279.1 GCA_947456995.1 Bryobacteraceae bacterium
TACAGCTCGGAATCTCAACTGCTTAGCGACCCGCAGTGACCTTGACCTCGCGCACGTAGATCGACTTTTGACCCGAGGGTGGGGTGAACCAGGAGTAGGTGATCAGGAAGCGGTCTTTGCCGAGCGGAAGGAGTGAGGTGTAGCCGCAGGAATCGGCTTGTGGCTTGATGGGGTCGGGGACCGGAACTAGCGTGTGGGGTTTGGTCCAGGTTTTGCCTGCGTCGTGGCTGAAGCGAAGGTCTACTCCGGGGCGGCCGGAGGAGAGCACGAGGACACCATTGGCCAGTTGCAAGAGGCGGGGCAGAACGCCTGTTTCGGTGAAGACTTGCGGACTTGACCAGGTCTTGCCCTGATCGGCAGACCAGCTCCGATACATCGGGCCGATGCCATTGCCATCGGTGGTTCTTAGCACGGCGAGGAGACGGCCATCGGGCAGGACTTCGAGGGCTGGCTCGGTAAAGCCATCGCGGCGACGGTCTGATTCGGCGTAGAGGATGTGCCCGGTTTTAGCCCAGGAGCGGCCGTGATCTTTCGACATGTACGAGGCAGAAGAGGTGAAGGGCACGGGCTGGCTGTCGTGATAGTAGGGGTAGGTGAGGGCGAGCAGGGTGCCGTCTTTGAGGACCTTCATATCGCCCCACCAGATCTGCGGCATCAGGCCGCCGGTGACGTAGCGCAAGGCGTGAGCATCATCGAGGATCTGCGACTCGGGCTTCCATGCCCCGCCCTGGTAACGCTGGAAGAAGATGCGGCGCATGGACTCTGGAAGTTCTCGCATGAGGTAGAGCTGGAAGGGGGTTTTGTAGCTGACGCGCTCGGCCACCTGTTTGGGCAGTGGGATTGAAGAGGCTGGAGTTGCGGCCACGGTATCGGTTCTTAACCAGTCGCCGTTTTTGAGTTTGAGACCGAAGGCCCCGTTTGCGGCTTGCGGATCTTCTCGCCAGGTTTTGCCTTGGTCGCCTGAAAGATAGGTCTTGCGGGCCTTGCCGTAGGAGGCGGCGGAATCCTGTTCTACATGGACGAAGAGGAGGAGCTTGCCGCCGGGTGCTGCCTCAAGAACAGGAAACTGCCAGCGGCCCCAACGATGCTCATCTGCAGGCCCGGCGACGACCAGACGCGGTTCGCCGATCTCGACACGAGGCTCTGCGGCCAGCATTAAAAACAGCAAGAAATTCATTGGGCGAGTTTATCAACAGGCTTCACCAGCCATACGAGGCCAGCCGCCATCACTACCAATAAACCGACGCCAGCGAAGACGCCGCTTAGGCCCCAGTCGGCCTTGAGATAGCCGGCGACAAAGACGCCAGCGCCGCCGGCGAGGGTGTTCAGGGTATTCATCAGGCTTTGCGCGGTGGCTCTATCGCGCGCGTCGATTAAATCGCAGAGTGCTGCGGTTTCGTTGGAGGCGGCGACAGATCGCAGGAAGGAGAATACGACTACGCCGCAGCCGACCACGAGCATGCCTGCCCCGGTGAGGAAGACGAGCAGGCAGGGGGCGCAGAGCAGATAGCAGAGGCTCATGAGCTTGAGCCGCCCGGCGCTGGATTTGAGCGCGGCGCGGTCTGAAAGTACGCCGCCAGCGGAGTAACCAGCTACGGCCGAGAGTTGGAGAAGGGCAGTGCCGGAGAGGCCAGCCATGGCGAGGCTTAAGCCGTAAGTTTCGCGGAAGTAGAGCGGCATCCAGTTGAAGAACATCCAGGTGCCGACGGCAATCAACATCGCCTGGCCAGCGATCAGAAGGTAGCCGCGATTCTTTATTAGCCCCAAGACTCGGCCGCTGCTTGTGACTTGCTCGCGTGGGACTTCTTTGAGGAACATGTGGCACACAAGGGCGAGGACAAGGCCGGCCGCGCCCAGGACAAAGAGCCCGGATCGCCAGCCGTAAGTTTCTCCGAGATAGCCTGATAAGGCTCCGCCTCCGACGAGGCCCACATAGAGCCCACACATGTGCAGAGACAAGGCGCGGCCGCGGCTTTCTACCGGATGATGATCGGCAATGAGGGCTATGGCGGCAGGGAGGTAGAAGCACTCGGCAAGCCCGAGCAGGACTCTGGTGGCGAGCAGCTCATTGGCTGTGCGGGCAAAGCCGGACAAGACGGTTACCAGACTCCAGGCGATGAGGCTCCAGAGGATGACGCGGTTTCTGGGGAGCCGGTCTGCAATGATGCCGGCACCGAGGGAGCCGATGGCGTAACTCCAGAGGAAGAGAGTGCCGATGGCGGCGAGTTGCAGGTCGCTCAAGTGGAGGTCTGCCTGAAGCAGAGGGTAGACGACGGAGAGCGAGGTGCGGTCTGCGTAGTTGATACCGGCGGCACAGGCCAGGATGAGAACGGTTTGCCAGCGAACTGCGATCACGGAAGCTCAGCGGTAAAGGCTGCCTCCACACGCATGCCGGATTGGAGCTGAACGCCATAGGCACGCCGGACGACGGGGTGATTGCCGAAGTACTCTTTCCAGACGACGTTTACTTCGCGGATCTCGGCTACGACGTCTTGCAGGTAGAGGCGTGCGGTGCAGATGGCAAAACGGTCTACGCCTGCGGCGGCGAGGAGGATGTCGAGCTGGCGGAAGCACTCTCGCATTTCGGCTGCAGCGCCGCCGGGGACGGGCCTCGATTCGCCGTCGGGGATGCCAGTGACAACCGCTTCAAAGACACGGCCATTGTGGACAACGGCCGAGCTGATGGGGAAGTCGAGATCGGAATCAATAAAGTTCATATGGGGAGTGATGAAACTCGTACAATAACACTTCGACCCATGCCTAACCATCTGAAAGCCTGGCAATCTGCCGAACTTGGTTGCAACTGGATTCTCAAGCAACTGGAAGCGAATGGATCGCTCCGTGGCGGAGACGACCTGCGCGCCTATTACAAGACCCCTGCTGCACTTCTGGCCCATGGCCGGGTGCTGGAGGCGAACCGCGTTCTTGATTATGTTGAGACGCGTTACCTCAAGCCGGATGGGGATCTGGACGGGAGTGGAGTGCCGTGGTTTGACGTCTATCGTACCTACAATCACTCCTGGCTTTGTTGCGGGGCGGTGATGGCGGGACGCAGGGATCTGGCACGCAAGCTGTCTGGCTTTATCGCTACGCGGCACAATGCGGAGTCGGGTGGATTTTTTGCTGATGAGGCCCGCTCGACAGAAGAGATCATGACTACGAGCATGGCCGGGATTGCCTGTCTGTATGCTGGCAAGCATGAGCTGGCGCTTGCCGCCGGTGAGTGGCTGGCGAATCTGTATCAGGCGCAGCCGGATCTCACCAAGGGCCTTTTTACGAGTTGGAAGAACGGTTTGGTGACTGAGTATGCGGAGGCTGAAGCGAGTTCTTATCTAGTTGACCCATTGAAGCTGCGGCAGTGGTATTTCCAGTACGGGATTAGTGCGGCGTTGCTGAGCTCGCTGGCTGGGTTTACGGGTGAGGAGCGATGGCTAGTGCTTGCCCGCAATTTTCTTCAGGCGAGCGCCCATGCTGCGGCTGATCGCTATCAGACGCCGCAGAGCGGGAAGATTGGCTGGGGTGCTGCGTGGACTTATCGGCTCTCGCGTGCGCCTGAGGATCTGGCGCTGGTGGAGCAGGTTTCTAGCGGCCTTGCGGCGCTTCAGAACGATGATGGGTCGTGGCTGGTGACTGGTGTTTACGGAGGGGCCAGTGCTGCTGCCGACAGCCTGACGCTCGATATCACTTCGGAATTTGTTGCCCTTCAATCTTTTATGGGAGTTTTGCCCCTTGTCTAATCCTTACGAAAACAAAGTGAAGAAATTGCTGGCTACGGGCGCTACCGCCTGGGGCTCGGCCACGATGGGTACTGCGCCGCTGGCGGCCAAGCTGGTTGCCACCTCGGGTGTGGATTGGGTGTGGATTGATACGGAGCATTCGAGTTTTGGAGCTGAGTCGATTGAGATGCTGCCGCCGCTGATTCGCCAGTCTGGGGCGATGCCGCTGGTGCGGATTGCGGGCCTTGACCCGAGCCTGATGAAGAAGGCTCTTGATATTGGCGCGCAGGGAGTGATGATTCCGCAGATTGATTCGCCAGAGCAAGCAAGGCTGGCTGTGCAATATGCGAAGTATCCGCCGATGGGGAATCGCGGGATCTCGCCGATGTGGACCTTCTACAACGATGTGCCGTGGGGAGATTATTTGCCTCATGCGAACGACGAAACGATGATTGTGGTGCAGGTGGAATCGGTTGCAGCACTCGACCAGGTGGAGGCGATTGCGGCCGTGGAGGGAGTGGATGTGGTGCTGGCCGGGCCGATGGATTTGTCTGCCGCGCTAGGCCATATTGGGCAGACGAATCACCCGGATGTACAGCGCTTTCTTGAAGACTTCCCTGCCCGGGTGGCCAGTGCGGGTAAGGTGCCGGGGATTGCGCTGGGCGGGTATGAGGCGTCTGCCAAGGCGTGGAGCCAAGGCTATCGCTTCATCAACTTTGGCAATTTGTACTTTGATGGCTTGCATGGCATCAAGGCGAATCTGGCGCGGCTGAAGGAGCTTAGCGCCAAGAGCGAGTAAGCGCACCCTGGGCTGGATAGGGCAGCTTCTTCATGCGCTCGATCGCGGCTGCGTCTGGTGCGGCACGGCAGAGGTCCCAATCCTGATTGAGGGTGTAGGCACCGATCACGAGGAAGTCTGAGCTGGCTGAGACGCGGCAGTGGCCGGTGCCACAGGGCAGGACGGCTAGATCGCCGGCTTTGACTGTGATTTCTACGCCGCCGGGGAGTTCACCACCGAGGATCAACTTCGCTTCGCCCCGGGCAAAGCCGAGGACTTCATGGGCTGTTGAATGGTAGTGGTGGAAGGGGTAGACGCCGTTGCGCCACTGTGGCTTCCAGCCGCTTTTTGCGATGAGATCTTCGAAGGCTTCGACTGAGGTGGCGGGGGTTACGAGTGATCGATAGAGCAGGACGGGGAGCTTCTCGTTGTTGGGCATCCAGCCGTTGCGTTTGAGCAGGAGGGATTCGGGTTCTTTGCCGGGAGCGAGCATTGCGGCGAGGGCTTGTGTGAGGGTGCGACGATCCATACTATTTGCTTAAGCGGCGCAGGAGATCGGTTTTGAAGCCCGGTTTTACGTCGTAGCAGTAGGTGAGACCTTTGCCGGGTGTTACCAGGAATTGCGCGTTTTCGATTCTGGCGCTCATTGGGGAGCAGATTAGATCTTTGCGGTCGACCAGTGCGCCGACGGCGAGGGAATCGAAGGGGTTGAAACCGTCTGCTCCGAACTTGTCTGTCCAGAAGGCGAGCCAATCGAGGATGGAGGGCATCATCCATTTCATGCCCGGGGTCTCGATCTTGCGCATGTCCGATTCTTGCATCCAGACCTTGGAGGAGATCTCCCAGGGGGCGAGGGTGAGGGGGGCGCCCGAGTCTAGCAGGACCTGGAAGGCGGCGGTGTCGAGTTCGAAGTTGAGGTCTCGGAAGGGGGTTTGCTGCTTTGGCCCGGCGATGAAGAGTTGGCCGGGACGGCGGCCGGCTACGGCGACCATGCCGTCGATTTGTTTTGCCAGTTCCGGATGGAGCTTGAGCACTGTGGCGACGTTGGTTGCGGGGCCGAGGATGAGGATGGTGAGGCGGCGTTGCTTGAGTTCGCGGGCGAGGGCCTGGCTTGCTGGTGTCTCCTTGCCCAGGTCTGCTGCACTGCTTGCGCCGATGTGTACCGGTAAACCAGAAGGCCCGAA